>NZ_JBSGUP010000062.1:22662-22978 GCF_053607985.1 Streptomyces sp. NPDC055078 | reverse complement strand
GCCGGCGAGGCTGAAACTATCCGGCCATTGCGGCGCGGGGGGAACCCCACACCAGGCCAGGCAGACCACCCGGGCCAGACACCCCAAGCCCGTTGGGGGTCCCCCCGGACGGAGTCTGGGGGAGATTGAGGACGGACCCCGCACCACAAGGGCCCGGGCCCTTGTGGGGGGGGGGGGGCGCGCCCGCCCCGCGCCCCCCCCCCCCGCGCGCCCCGCCCCCCCCCCCCCCCCCCCCCGCCCCCCCCCCGCCGCCGCCGCGCGCCCGCCCCCGCCGCCGACCCCCAGCGGCCGCCCGCCGCGCGGCACGCGGGCGGAC
>NZ_JBSGUP010000062.1:0-22652 GCF_053607985.1 Streptomyces sp. NPDC055078 | reverse complement strand
CAGGGTCCCCCCGGACGGAGTCTGGGGGAGATTGAGGACGGACCCCGCACCACAAGGGCCCGGGCCCTTGTCGGGGCTCCGCCCCGAACCCCGCGCCTCAAACGCCGGCGAGGCTGAATTGTCCGCCCCCAGCACCGGCGACCCCCACGCCTCAAACTCCCCCAGGGCTCCGCCTGGGAGGTACCCCCAGGCGAGGCTGAATTGTCCGCCCCTGCGTCGTCAGGGCCCGCCCGGAGGGAGCCTCAGGACGACCCCGCGTCAGCGAGAGCCGCACGGAGCGCGACCGCCCCAGGAAGGTCGCGGAGGGCCGGGGACGCGAGGAGGGTCCGAGCCTCGGTGGTGGCGCCGAGGCGGGCGAGGTGGGCGGCGTCGGCGATGGCTGATTCGTATCGCCCGGCGCGGTGGTGCGCCTGACCCCGAAGGGCCAGATACCGGGATTCGTCCGGTTCCGCGCCCACCGCCGCGTCCAGGTCGGCGAGTTCCCCGGCGGGATCCCCGGCCCCGCGCCGCAAGCGCGCCCGTACGGCGAGGGCGAACGCCGACCCCGGCGCCAGCTCCAGCGCCCGGTCCAGATCGGCCAGGGCCGCGTCGTGGCGCCCCAGGGCCTCATGGGCCCGCCCGCGCAGGACATGGCCGTACGCGTACGACGGATCGTGCACGACGGCCGCGTCGTAGTCCGCGACGGCGTCCTCGTGCCGCCCGGCGAGAGCGTGCGCGTAACCGCGCTGGACGAGCGCCCACGCCTTGGAGTCGGCACGCTCCACCACCCGGTCCAGGTCGGCGAACTCGGCGTCGCCGTCGCCCCGCTCCCGGTGGATATCAGCCCGCCGCAGCAGCGCCCAGAGATACCCCGGGTTCAGTTCCAGCGCGCGCCCCAGATCGGCCAGGGCCTCGTCCGTCCTGCCGAGGGACTGCTTCGCCATGGCGCGGCTGCCCAGGGCCCATGCGTACGCCGGGTCCAGCACGAGCGCCCGGTCGTAGAGCGGGATCGCTTCCTCGTGGCGGCCCGCGACCCGCAGGATCTCGCCGTACTCCCCGACGATCCAGGGGTTGTCCGGGGCGAGTTCACGGGCCCGGCCGATATCGGCGAGGGCGCCGTCGCCGTCGCCGAGCGCCCGCCGGACCTGGGAGCGGCGCACCAGGGCCCAGACATGGCGGGGGCTCAGCTCCACGGCCCGGTCCAGGTCCGCGAGCGCTTCCGCGCTGCGCCCGAGGTCGTGTTTGGCCTGGGCCATACTGGCGAGCGAGACGCTGTCGTCGGGGTCGAGAGCCAGGGCGCGGGCGAAGTCCGCCAGGGCCTCCTCGTGCCGGCCCATCAGCCGGCGGGTCTCCCCCAGCCCGAAGTGCGCGCGCCGGCAGCCGGCGTCGAGGGCGATCGCGCGCCCGTAGTCGCGCAGGGCGTCCTCGTGGTCGCCGAGGATGCGCTGGTCCCGGCCCCGGATCACCAGGGCAGCCACGCGTCCGGCGTCGTCCAGTTCGCCCCGGCCGATGAGCAGGCCCAGCAGCCCGACTCCGCGGCGTCCCTCGTCGTCCAGGGCCGAGTGGCACTCCCGGGCGAGGGCGCGCAGGGCGTCGCTGTCGGTGTCGGCGCCCGCGTCGGCGACGCTACGCGCCCACTCGCGCGCCCGCGCGACCCCGGCGTCGCAGGCGTCGACGCCGTCGCGCAGAACGGCGGGCAGGGCGGTACGGGGCCGGGCGCACAGCCGGTGGTAGTTCTCTTCGAGCCGCAGCTCACGCCAGCCGTCCTGGGCCCAGCGCGCGGCCGGGTCCAGCCCCTCCCCGTCCGTCGCGCACCACCCGGCGAACGCCTCCGCGAGCCGGGTGTGCCCGGCGCTCCAGCGCTCGGGGGAGCTGTTGCGCCGCAGCCGCAGCATCGGCTCCCGTACGACATCGTGGTACTGGGCCCGGCCGCCCCGGTTGCTCACGAACGGCAGTCCGCACAGCCAGCCGAACAGCTCCGCCGCGCTGTCTCCGCTCCCGGCCGCCGCCCGGAAGACATCCTCGTTCAGCCGTCGCGGCAGCGCCCCGTCGAGGGCGGCCGAGCGCCGTACGGGGTCGCTCTCCCCTTTGAGGAAGCGCTCGACGGCGGTGGCGCTGGGGTCCGCCACGCCGCCGGTACGCCCGGCGTTCTCGGCGAGGGTGGACACCAGGACCGGGAGCCGGCCGGACAGCCGCAGCACATCCCGTACGACGTCCTCGTCCACGACCCGTTTGGCGGCGAGCAGTTGACGGGCCTCGGCGTCGGTGAAGCGGGACAGCGGGATATCGGTGACCAGGTCGGCGTAGTCGGCCCAGACGTTCGGGTCGAGCGGGCGCTGACCGGAGGTGGTGACGATGAGCCGGCCGGGCAGCGGGCCGTACCGGTCGGAGACGATCAGACCGCTCAGCCAGGGGTCGAGGAACGGCGCGGTGCGTTCGTAGGTGTCGAAGAAGAGCGTGATCCAGGGGGTCCGGTCCTCGATCCGCTCCAGCTCCGAGAGGAGGACCGGGGTGAGGACCTTGGCCGGCTCCAGGACGAGCTGTACGTCCTCCGCCTTCCCGAAGTGCCTGCTGAGCGCGGCCCGTACCGCGTCCGCCCGGGCGGCGACCCGGGCGGGGTCGATGGCCCCGGTGACGAGGCTCGCGCCGGGGACCAGGCCGCCGAGCGCGATCAGCCCGGCCTGGGTGGCGACCAGTGATCCGGTGCTCGGCGGTGCGGCGCTCGGCGGTCCGGCGGGGTCCTCCGCCCCGGCGACCGACTCCGCCTCGTACCGCCGCTGGCGGTAGGTCGCCAGCATCCGCTCCAGCGCCTTGAACTGGACGCCCTGCCCGGCGAACTGGGCGCAGATCCCCTCCAGCACCTCCGGCACCCCGCCCGCCGACTCGTCCAGCGTCGCGGTCAGCGCTCCGGCTCCCCGCGCGGTGTGCGCGAGACGGCGGACGAGGGAGGACTTGCCGACGCCCGCGTTCCCGTGGATGTGGAAGAGGAAACGGTGGTGGTCGTCCTCCGGAGAGGTGTCCAGGTTCGCCGCGAACAGGGCGATTTCGGCCCGTCGTCCCACGAACGCGGCAAGCCGACGCTGTTTCAGCAACTCCTGCATGGACCGACCCATACGATCAGTCTGCCGCCCGGCGGGGTGCGCCGTCACCTGTGCGAGTGCCGTCGGCCGCCCCAGGGGTCGCGGGGGCGCCCCGCACCCTTAAGTACGCTCCGCACCCTTAAGGACGCCCCGCACCCTTAAGGGCCTCATCGGTCACCAGCGGCAGCAGCTCCGGCAGATGCCCGTCGGAGGCCGCCGCCGTCCGCAGCCGCTCCTCAGGGACCTCCCCGTACAGCGTCGTACGCGCCTTCGCCGGGCGCCCCGCCAGCTCGGCGATACCGACGAGGTCCTTGACGGAGCGGTACGAGCCGTAACGCGAGCCGGCCATCCGGGAGATGGTCTCCTCCATCAGCGTGCCGCCCAGGTCGTTGGCACCGGAGCGCAGCATCTCGGCCGCGCCCTCCGCGCCCAGCTTCACCCAGCTCGTCTGGATGTTGGTGATATGGGGGTGCAGCAGCAGCCGGGCCATGGCGGTGACCGCGCGATTGTCGCGGACCGTCGGTCCCGGGCGGGCGATCCCCGCGAGATACACGGGTGCGTTGGTGTGGATGAACGGCAGCGTCACGAACTCGGTGAACCCGCCCGTCTCCTGCTGGATGCGGGCGAGGGTGCGCAGATGCCCCAGCCAGTGCCGGGGCTGGTCGACATGCCCGTACATCATCGTGGAACTGGACCGCAGGCCAAGACGGTGCGCGGTACTGACGACCTCGATCCAGGTGGCGGCGGGCAGCTTGCCCTTGGTGAGGATCCAGCGGACCTCGTCGTCCAGGATCTCGGCGGCGGTGCCGGGGATGGAGTCGAGCCCGGCCTCCTTGGCCGCCGTCAGCCACTCCCGGATCGACATCCCCGTACGGGAGGCGCCGTTGACGACCTCCATCGGCGAGAAGGCGTGCACATGCATCCCGGGGACGCGTTCCTTGACGGCGCGGGCGATGTCGAAGTACGCCGTGCCGGGCAGATCGGGGTGGATACCGCCCTGCATGCACACCTCCACCGCGCCGACGTCCCACGCCTGGGCCGCGCGGTCGGCGACCTGGTCGAGGGAGAGGGTGTAGGCGTCGGCGTCCGTGCGCCGCTGGGCGAAGGCGCAGAAACGGCAGCCGGTGTAACAGACATTGGTGAAGTTGATGTTGCGGGTGACGACATAGGTGATGTCGTCACCGACCACATCCCTGCGCAGCTCGTCGGCGATCCGGGTGAGGGCGTCCAGCGCGGGCCCGTCGGCGTGCAGCAGGGCGAGGGCCTCGTCGTCGGTGAGCCGGGTGGGGTCGTCGGCGGCCGTGCCCAGGGCCGCCCTGACGTCCGTGTCGATACGGGACGGCACCATCCCGGGCGCGGCGGCCTCCCTGAGGGCGTCCCAGTCCCCGTACACCTCGTCGAAGTCGTCCCGGCGGTCGTGCGTACGGCCCTCGGTGTCGATGGTCCGGTGCAGATCGGTGCGCCCGGCGGCGGCGAAGGACTCGTCCGGCTCCTGCCACGGCAGCCCGGTGGGCATCGCCCCGGGCCGGGCGAGACCGGTCTCCGGGTCGGCGAGGGCGCGGACATGGGGCAGCAGCCGGGGGTCCAGCCAGGGCTCGCCGCGCCGCACGAACTCCGGGTAGACGCACAGCCGCTCCGCCAGCCGGAACCCGGCGGTGGCGGAGTGCTCGGCGAGTTCGTCGATCCGGGGCCAGGGCCGCTCGGGGTTCACATGGTCGGGGGTCAGCGGGGACACCCCGCCCCAGTCGTCGATTCCGGCGCCGATCAGCCGCCCGTACTCGGCGTCCACCAGATTCGGCGGGGCCTGGAGACAGGCCGAGGGGCCCATGATGTGCCGGGCGACGGCGACGGTGGCGACCAGTTCGTCCAGCTCGGCGTCGGGCATCCCGCGCATGGCCGTGTCCGGCTTCGCCCGGAAGTTCTGCAGGATCAGCTCCTGTACGCCGTGGTAGGCGCGGGAGACCCGGCGCAGCGCGAACAGCGACTCGGCCCGCTCCTCATGGGTCTCCCCGATGCCGATCAGCAGCCCGCTGGTGAACGGCACGGAGCTGCGCCCGGCGTCCTCCAGTACCCGCAGCCGTACGGCCGGCTCCTTGTCGGGCGAGCCGTAGTGCGGCCCTCCGGGCTCGCTCCACAGCCGGGTCGCGGTGGTCTCCAGCATCATGCCCATCGACGGCGCCACGGGCTTCAGCCGCTGGAAGTCGGTCCAGCTCAGCACACCGGGGTTGAGATGGGGCAGCAGCCCGGTCTCCTCCAGGATGCGGATCGACATCGCCCGCACATACGCGAGCGTGTCGTCGTATCCCTCCGCCTCCAGCCACTCCCGCGCCTCGGGCCAGCGGTCCTCGGGCTTGTCGCCCAGGGTGATCAGGGCTTCCTTGCAGCCCATCTCGGCTCCGCGCCGCGCGATGTCGATGACCTCGTCGGGCGACAGAAACATCCCGTGACCGGCCCGGCGGAGCTTGCCGGGGACGGTGACAAAGGTGCAGTAGTGGCATTTGTCACGGCACAGGCGCGTGAGCGGAATGAAGACGCTCTTCGAGTACGTGATGACCCCGGGCCGCCCGGCGGCATCGAGCCCGGCGTCCCGGACCCGCGCGGCCGACGCGCACAGATCGTCCAGATCACCGCCGCGCGCCCGCAGCAGGACAGCGGCCTCGGTGACATCGAGGGCAACCCCGTCCCTCGCTCGCTTGAGGGCGCGGCGCATGGCGTTCTCAGTGGGGCGTGCGGGCTCGTGATCGGTCATGAAAGTGAGCATACGAGGCCGTTCGTCCGCCTCACGGCGCCGGTCTTCCCCCCGGGCCCGGTACCTGCCGCCCGGGCATGGTGCCTCCGGAGCGCCCCCGGTACTCCGTTGCCTCGGCAAAAACGGCCGTGGGAGCATGGCGCGCATGACCGACGACGGGGGCGGCATACCGGGACCGGCCCGACCGCCCATGCGGCTCACCGATCTCACGGATCCCGCCGAGCCCCCTGGTCCTGCTGGTCCCGCCGAGCCCCCTGGTCCCGCCGGTCCTCCTGATGCCCCTGGTCCTCCTGGTCCCTCTGATCCCGACGACCGGACCCGCTCGGCCACCACCACCGCCCCGGCCACCACCGGCACCACCGACCGCACCAGCACCGACCGCACCACCACCGACCGCACCAGCACCGCCCGCAGGCAGTTCGCGGCGCTGCTGGGCGAGTTCCGGCGTACGGCGGTGCTCGTGCCCTTCGATCCCTACGGCAGTCTGTGGACGGCCGACCAGGGCGGGGTGCGCTGGATCTGCGCGTTCTCCGACGAACAGGCGCTCGCCCGGTTCGCGTACGCCCAGGAGGACGCGGACCGGGAGTGGACGTACCGGACGATTCTGGGCGCGCGGCTGCTGGATGTGATGGTGCCGGCGCTGGGCAGACCGGCCGGAGTGGCCCTGGACGCGGGCAGTGCCGACGGCACGCTGTTCCCGCCGGTCGCGGGGATCGTGCCGGACGCCGCGGCGGTCGATCTGGCGACGACCACGGCAACGGCGGCCCCGGGATCAGATCCGGGAACGACCACGGCAGCTGTGCACCCGGGAACAGCCACGGCAACGGCGGACCCGGGAACAGCCACGGCAGCAGCGGACCCGGGAACAGCCGCCGGCACGGAGAGCGGATGACCCCGGGACGCCGGGCACGGAGCTTCCAAGGCCCGGCGGGGAGCACGGAAACCGACCACAGGGGGACACCTTGAGCGGCGACAACCCGGATCTCGCGGCCCCGCCCGGGGCGCTGGAGCTGATCGCGAACGGCATCGACAAGGCGCACAGCGAACTGAAGGACCTCGGCATGATCGGCGGGGCGACCGCCGGCCGCGGTTTCTCGGATCTCGCGCTCTCCGGTCTGGAGCTGGGGCACCGGGGGCTCGCCGAGCAGTTCGAGACCTTCTGCGAGCGGTGGGAGTGGGGCGTACGGGCCCTGATGCTCCAGGGCAACGGCTTCGCCCAGGCGGTCGGTCTCTCGGCGGGCGGATTCGCCGAGCAGGAGCGTTACATCAAGGACTCCCTCAAGATCGGCGTCAACTCCCTCAACGGCAATCCGCATCTCGGCGAGGACGAGGTCAAGGGGAAGAGCTGGCAGGAGATCAGCACCCAGTCGCGGTTCGACGACCCCGACTACAGCCGGGAGTCGTTCGAGCAGGCCCACGCCGAGGTCAAGCAGACCGTCAAGGACACGGCGTACGACGTCGAGGACGGGCTGCTGGACTCGATGGAGCGCTCCGGAGCGCTCTCCGCCGAGGAGCGCGAGGCCGCCGACCAGGCGCTGCGGGACACGCTGGACCCGTCCGGTGAAGCCGTGCGACGGGCCGGCGAAGGGGACCGCTGATGGGGGTCGGGGACTGGCTCGGCGACCGGTACGACGATGTCCGCGGCGGCATCGACAAGGGCAGGGAACTCCTCGGCGAGGGCGTGGACGCGGCCACCGACGTGGCCGGCGGCGTCCTTAAGAAGATCGGCCAGGACGATCTGGCGGACACCGTCGAGGACGCCGGCGACTGGGCGGCCTCCGAGCTGGGCGCACAGGTCGACGAGGCCCAGCTCGGCCGGACCGAGGACGCCAACGAGCTGATCCACGGCAGTCCGACGAAGATCGCCTCATCGGTACGGAATCTGCGGGACTTCCAGGCCGCGTTCGACGGCGTCGGCCAGGGCATGAAGCAGCTCGACTCCGCCCACTGGAAGGGCGAGGCGGCCGACGCGTTCCGGGAGAGGTTCGCCACCCTGCCGACGGACTGGCTGCGCGCGGCGGACGCCTTCGAGGCGGCGGCCGACGCCCTGGAAACGTACTCCCGGACCGTCACCTGGGCCCAGGGCCAGGCCAAGGAGGCGATCGCCCTCCACAAGAAGGGCGACGAGACCTCCCGGCGCGCTGCCGACGCGTACAACGAGAAGGCCGAGACGTACAACGCCTCCCTGGACGGCCCGGACCCGCTCCCCCGGCCCGCGCCCTTCACCGACCCGGGCACCGCCGAACGCGCTCGCGCCCGCGAGATCCTCAACGAGGCCCGCCGCCAGCGCAACGAGTCCGCCGACCGCGCCACATCGGCCGTCGCCGCCGCCCTGGCCCACGCCCCCGCCGAGCCGAAGGGCTGGGACCGGCTGAAACTCGACGGCCTGGACACCCTGGTGGGCCAGGGCGTGGAGCTGGCCCATGTCGGCGGCGGCATCGTCAAGGGCACGGCGGGCATCGTCAACTTCGTCCGCGCCGTCAACCCCCTCGACGCGTACAACCTCACCCACCCCGCCGAGTACTACAAAGGCGTCACCACCACCCTGGCGGGCCTCGCCTCGACGGTCGCCCACCCGGACCGGGCGCTGAAGAACGCCTGGGAGGGGGCGAAGGGCGATCCGAGCGAGTTCATCGGCCGGCTGATCCCGGAGATCGTGGGGACGAAGGGGGCGGGGCTGGGGCGGGGGCTGCTGCGCGCGGGCGCCAAGGGCGCGGGCGACCCGCCCGCTGGCACGGGCCGGGACGGCCAGCGGCAGGACCCCCACGGCACCGGCCGACCGTGCGCCGCGCGGACCTGCCGCGAGGACCCGGTGGACATGGCCACCGGGCGGATGGTGCTGCCGCAGACGGATGTCGCGCTGCCGGGTTCGCTGCCGCTGGTGTTCCAGCGCACCTTCGAGTCCTCCTACCGGGCGGGCGGGTGGTTCGGCCCCACCTGGGCGTCGACCGCGGACCAGCGGCTGGAGACCGACTCGGAAGGGGTCGTCCTCCTCTGCGAGGACGGCAGCCTGCTGGCCTATCCGCACCCGGCACCCGGAGTCCCCGTACTGCCCACACACGGCCGCCGCTGGCCACTGGACATCGACACCTCAGGGAACTACACCGTCACCGACCCGGACACCGGTACCGTCCGGCACTTCACGGCACACGACGCACAACTCGCCCTGCTCACCCGGCTCGACGACCGCGCCGGCCGCTGGATCACCTTCGAGTACGACGCGGCCGGGGCGCCGCTCTCGATCACGCACCACGGCGGCTACCACCTGAAGCTCACCACGGACCGGGGCCGGATCACCGCCCTGCGGCTGGCCTCGGCGGCCGCGGACGGGGCCGACGAGGAGATACTGCGCTACGGCTACACCGGCGGCCGTCTCACCGAGGTCACCAACTCCTCCGGCCGCCCACTGCGCTTCGGCTACGACGAGCACGGGCGCATCACGTCCTGGACCGACACCAACGGCAGTCACTTCGATTACGTCTACGACGCCGACCACCGCTGTGTCGCCCAGTCCGGTGCCAACGGCCACCTCGATTCCCGCTTCACCTGGGACGGCACCGACCCCGGGACGGGTCTGCGCGTCACCTCGGTGACCGACGCGCTGGGCCACACGAGCCGCTTCCTCATCGACGGCCGCGCCCAGGTCGCCGCGGAGATCGACGCCACCGGTGCGGTGACGCGCTTCGAGCACGACCGCGCGGGCCGTCCGCTGTCGGTGACCGACCCCCTCGGCCGTACCACCCGCTCGTCCTACGACGACCGTGGCCGCCTCGTATCGGTGGTCCGGCCCGACGGGCGCCGCCTGTCCGGCGAGTACGACGAGCGGGGACTGCCGGTGCGGGTGACACACGCGGACGGGACGGTGACCCGGCAGACCTACGACGAGCGTGGCAACCGGACATCGGTGACCGACGCGTCGGGGGCGGTGACCGCGCTCTCGTACGACGAGGCCGGTCATCTGGCGTCCGTGACGGACCCGCTGGGGCACACCTCGCTGGTGCGGTGCGACGCCGCGGGGCTGGTCGCCGCGATCACCGACCCGCTGGGTGCGGTGACCCGGTACGCGCGTGACGGGTTCGGCCGGCAGACCACCGTCACGGACCCCCTCGGCGCGGTCACCCGCTTCGAGTGGACGGTGGAGGGTCGGATGACGCGCCGGACCGCCCCGGACGGCGGCTCGGAGTCCTGGACCTACGACGGGGAGGGCAACTGTCTCTCCCATACGGACGCGCTGGGCGCGGTCACCGCGTTCGCGTACACGGACTTCGATCTGCTGGTGGCGCGTACCGGTCCCGACGGTGTGCGGTACGAGTTCACCCATGATCCGGCTCTCCGGCTGACCCGGGTCACCAACCCCCGGGGGCTGACCTGGGAGTACGGCTACGACCCGGCCGGCCGCGTGACCTCCGAGACCGACTTCGACGGCCGGGCGCTCTCCTACGGGTACGATCCGGCGGGCCGGCTCGCCTCCCGTACGAACGGCCTCGGCCAGACGATCCGGTTCGAGCACAATGAACTCGGCCAGGTCATCCGCAAGGACGCGGCAGGAGAAGTCACCACCTTCGAGTACGACATCTTCGACCAGCTCGCGGCGGCGAGGAGCCCGGACACCGAGCTGATACGGATACGCGACCGGTCCGGCCTGCTCGTGTCCGAGACGGTCAACGGCCGCAGGCTGTCCCTCGACCACGACCTCTCCGGCCGCCGCGTCGGCCGGACCACGCCCGGCGGCGCCCGCAGCACCTGGACGTACGACCCGGCGGGCCGCCGCACGGAACTCACCACCTCGGGCCGCGCCCTCACCTTCACCCATGACGCCGCCGGCCGGGAGCTGGAGCGTCACATCGGCGCGACGGTCACCCTCAGGAACGAGTTCGACACGACCGGACGCCTCACCGACCAACACGTCATCGGCGACGGCGCCCGCCTCCAGCGACGTACCTACTCCTACCGCGCCGACGGCAGCGTCACCGGCATCGACGACCAACTCCTCGGCTCCCGCCGCTTCGACCTCGACACCGCCGGGCGCGTCACCGCGGTCCACGCCGAGGACTGGACCGAGCGGTACGCCTACGACGCGGCGGGCAACCAGACCGAGGCGTCCTGGCCCGCTCCCCACCCCGGCCAGGAGTCCACCGGCACCCGCTCCTACACCGGCACCCGGATCAGCCGCGCCGGAGCCGTCCGCTACGAGCACGACGCCCAGGGCCGGGTCGTCCTGCGCCAGAAGCCCCGGCTCTCCCGTAAGCCGGACACCTGGCGCTATACCTGGGACGCCGAAGACCGTCTGACAGCGGTGACAACACCGGACGGCGCCCGCTGGCGCTACCACTACGACCCCCTGGGCCGCCGCACCGCCAAACAGCGCCTCTCCCCCGACGGCCGGACCGTCCTGGAACAGACCACCTTCACCTGGGACGGCCCCACCCTCTGCGAACAGACCACCGCCCCCGGCCTCCTGCCCCACCCGGTCACCGTCACCTGGGACCACGACGGCCTGCGCCCCCTGGCCCAGACGGAACGCATCCTGTCCGCCGACACCTCGCTCGAGGTGATCGACGAACGCTTCTTCTCCATCGTCACCGACCTGATCGGCACCCCGACCGAACTGATCGCCGAGTCCGGCACCCTGGCCTGGCACACCCGCAGCACCCTGTGGGGCACCACGACCTGGTCGACATCGAGCACGGCCTACACACCACTGCGCTTCCCGGGCCAGTACTTCGACCCGGAGTCGGGTCTGCACTACAACTACTTCCGGCACTACGACCCGGAGACGGCGCGCTATCTGTCGGCGGATCCCCTGGGGCTGGCGCCATCCCCCAACCCGGCGACGTACGTCGACAATCCGCATACCTGGGCAGATCCGCTCGGGCTGACTCCGGACGAGTGCAAGCGGACTCTGGGCCTGAGCGATGAGGCTCAACGAGCCATTCAAAAGCTTGAGAACATCAAGAGAGATCCGCTTGGGGAGATCAATTCCCAACCCAATCACAACCACTACGATGCTGCGAGGCGTGAGGCCGCGGGCCAAGTTGTGGCCACAAAAAGCGGCGGAGTCCCGTTCGACCACATCATGGAACTGGAGCAGGCGGCACGGGGACTGGAGAAGGTGCGCAAATCCCTCCTGAGGGAGATGGACGCCCTGCCGGATGAGCTTACGTACCGAGGACTTGAAGTACTCCTCAAGAAATATGATGAAACCAATGCGCAGCTGAGCAGGCTAAAGGGGTTCCTGCACCAGATCAGGGGCCAGTAGACCCGGACCGGCTTTCCACTCAACAGGAAGAAGGGAACTATGCTCTCCGAAGGAGATGACCAGGAGAGTCGATCCAGAGATCGCTGGCGCTCCCCGGAGGCGGCATCCTTTGCGGAGCGAATCATCCGGGCACTGCAGAGCCATGAGGACTGGCGCCGCACTCTGGAGAAGACCTCTCCCTGGGGAAACGTCCAAGACCTCGGCGGTATCCCCCTTGCCGAGACGGATCTGCGGGGCGCCGACCTCAAGGACGTCTACCTCAGTTACGCAGATATGAAGGGTGCGAACCTCGACGGCGCCGACCTGTCCGGGGCTCTGCTGACGCAAGCCGACCTCCGGGGTGCCACCCTTCGCAACACCACTCTCAGAGAGACCAAAGCCGGACTCGCCGACTTTTCCGGAGGAGATCTGCTCGGAGCCGTCATGGATTCCGCCCTTCTGGCCAGGGCGTCCCTGAAGGGCGCGAACCTACGGCGTGTTTCGCTTCGTGGAGCGAACCTCGCCGCCGCGGATCTCCAGGATGCGGATCTCACACACGCGGACCTTGAGGAAGCGATTCTGGTCTCGACTCGCCTTGAGCGTACGACCCTTACCGATGCGAATCTGAAGAATGTCCGGAGCGGGCAACTCGCGCCGCCGGACGGCATCACCGGCAATCCGCCCCAAGAGGAACCCCCTGCCGAGGCAGCGGGATCCCCCCTTCTGGACGATTCGATCGACCGAACTCTCTCCCTGGAGGAACTGGACGGCGAACGGTGGCCACCTCCTCCTGCCGACACGACCGGACTCGTCAAGGCCGTTCACGAGCTTCGACGCAGACCCATCGAAAGCCTCGACGTCGACGAACTGCGCCGGCTGATCGGCCAGGGCGTCGGACTGCCCTGGATTCTTCCCCTCGGCCTTGAGATTCTGCGGGACACCGCACCCGAGCAGGCCCGGGGCGGCTGGTACGAGGACGATCTGCTGTACGCGGTCCTGAACCTCGGCTCGGCCACGTGGGAGGCCGAGCCCGAACTCGCAGCAGAGCTGAAGAGAATCGTGGCCATGCTCAGGGATCTGGGGAGCACCATGGACGCGGAGGTGGAGAAGTTCCGGCGCAGGCTGCCCGAAGGGATGCGTGAAGAAGGACTGCCGGACTGAGCAGCCTCTCAATTGAATTGTCGAACCCAATCATCGGCAAGGTTCATCATGAGTCGAGAGTTCATCAGCAGGACCATCGAACAACTCCAGGAAGGAGGGCGAAACGGCCTCGAAGCGATCGACCTGGGGAATCTCGCCAGAACATCACTCGGTCCTTCTTTCGGCGCGATCTCATTCATCGCAGTGTTTCGCGGCGCCTTCGGTATCCCGCTGAACGTCCTGCAGCAGGCTCAGGCTTGGAACGGATTCGACTTGGGCGGTCATATGATTCCGGACGAGGAGTTCAGCGACATCCTGTCCGACTGGCTTCCCGGCACACCCGGGCAGTCGACGTGCAGCACCTCACCATGAGAGTCAAAGTCTCCGAAATCCTGGACGCCGATACCCGGGCCGTCTCCTTCACCGGTCCGACCGGAACCGCGTGGGCATACTGGCAAGGACCGGAGGTACGCCAGGGCTACACATACGACGTCGAACTCGACTCTCCGGGAGTGGTCACGTCCTGGACGGTTTCCAGTGACTCAGATGTCGTCGAAGGAGCGTTCGCAGAGGGAAGAGTCACACTGCGCGGCCCAATTCAATCGTTGGGCGAGGACGGAGTGGCAGAAATTCGGATCGCTCAAGACATCGTGCTCATCGAGGTCGACCCAGCTATCCCTGAAGTACCCGTCGGGGCTTGGGTTGAGTTCGTAGTGCCGAGCATTTCGCTCTACCCGTATTCGCTCTGAGAGTCCGCAACGACCCATCGGTGGCAGCAGCTACAGCGGCGGTGCGGGCGGCGGCTGCCTCGAAGTCGCCCTCTCCTGGCACAAGTCCAGCCACAGCGGCGGCGGCAACTGCGTCGAGGGCGCCTCCTGCCCCACCACCACCATCCACATCCGCGACTCCAAGAACCCCACCGGCCCCCGCCTCTCCCTCCCCTCCCCCGCCTGGGCCGCCTTCCTCTCGACCCTCCGCTAGCGCGCGACCCCGTGCGGGTGGTGCGGTACGCCCGTACGAGTGCGGGCGCGGCCCCGGCGGGTGTCGGCCGACCTGCCGGGCCGCGCGGCTCGGCAGGGTCAGGAGGTATGACAGCTTCTCGCGTCCTGGCCGGTGCCCTGACCCTCACCGCCCTGTGCGTCCTCGGCTTCAGTCCGCCCCGTGCAGGTGTGACGACAGTGGAGGCTCCTGGGGGCACCCCTCTTTGTCCGTACTCATCTGTCGGCGCGAGCAGTTGCGAGGCGGATGCCTCGAAGTCAAGGCCGGAATCCGCCTAGGGTGCGAACCCGGGTGCGCACACTCAGCCCGTCCGGCGAACCCGCGAACCCGGGTGCGCACACTCAGCCCGTCCGGCGTTTGAGGACACGCCCGCAGGGCGTGCGCGGCAGCCGACGCGGGTACGCGGGCCCTCGCGCCGACGAGGCGAACCCGGGGTGCGGGGGCCACAGGAACGCACCCGGGTGCACCAACCCCGCCGACCCGGCCGGAGGCCCTACGCGCTGCGGAAACGGGTGGTGCGGTGCACCGGATCCGTGTCGATCTGGGGAATGACGTGCTCGCCGATCAACTTGAGGGAGTTCATCGTGTCCTCGTAGGAGATCCCGATCGGCAGCCCGAAGGACAGCTGATCCGCCCCCGCCTGCTCCCACCGCTTGCACTGCTGGAGCACCTCCCCCGGGTCGCCGCAGATCATCAATTCCTCGGCGATGAGCAGTTCGATGATCTCGGTGGTGTACTCGGGGAGCAGTTCGGGCCACTGGGGGATGCCCTCGGGCCGGGGGAAGGTGTCGTGGTAGCGGAAGAGGAGGGACTGGAGGTAGTTGAGGCCGCTGCCGACGGCGATCTCGACGGCCTTGTCATGGGTCTCGGCGCAGATCGCGGTGGAGGTGACCATGACGTTGTCGTTGACGAAGTCGCCGATCGCGTGCGCGTCCTTGACGGCCGTCTTGTAGGACTCGACGACCCACTCCATGTCGGAGACCTTCTGCACGCTGAAACCGAGGACGCCCAGCCCCTTCTTCCCTGCCATGGCGTACGAGGAGGGGGACCCGGCCGCGTACCACATCGCCGGGTGGGACTTCCCGTACGGCTTCGGCAGGATCTTGCGGGGCGGGAGGGACCAGTGCCTGCCCTGGAAGCCCGGGTACTCGTCCTGGAGCCACATCTTGGGGAACTCGGCGATGGTCTCCTCCCAGATCTCCTTGGTGTGGTTCATATCGGTGATGCCCGGCATGAACCCGAGGATCTCGTGGCTGCCGGCCCCCCGGCCGGTCCCGAACTCGAAGCGGCCCTCGGAGAGGTGGTCGAGCATGGCGACTTTCTCGGCGACCTTCACGGGGTGGTTGACGGGCGCGAGGGGGTTGAAGATGCCCGAGCCGAGGTGGATGCGGTCGGTGGCGTGCGCGAGATAGCCGAGGTAGACGTCGTTCGCGGAGAGGTGGGAGTACTCCTCCAGGAAGTGGTGCTCGGAGGCCCAGGCGTATTTGAACCCGGACCTGTCCGCCTGGATGACGTACTCGGTCTCCTCCATGAGCGTCTTGTGCTCGGCGAGAGGATCGGTCTCGGCGCGCTTGCCGACATAGCCCTGCACAAAGATCCCGAATTCCACGCTTCGTCTCCTACGACGTCGCTGCGACGCCACAGCGACGTCACGGGTCACCAATTCATGAGTTCACGAGAGTTCACGAGGTCAACTGTTGAGGTGCGGGGCGACCTCGGCGGCGAAGGCCGCCATCTGGTCGGTGAGTTCAGCCCGGCCACGGCTGCGGAAGCGCATCTGGATCTGGCGTACGCCCATGGCGGCGTACTCGCGCAGGGACTCGGCGACGGCGTCCGGCTTTCCGGTGAGGGTACGGCGGCCGACCTCCCAGCCGGGTTCGCCGATGTACAGCGGCTCGGCGATCGCGCCGATCTCGATGGGTTCGCCGATGCCCGCCTCCTCCCTCAGGGCCCGCAGCCGGGCGATCTGGGCGGGCAGCGCGGTCCGGGAATCGCCCTGGGGCAGCCACCCGTCCCCGCGTTCGGCGGCCCGCCGCACGGCGGCGGGCGACGAACCGCCCACCCACAGCGGCACCCGGTGCTGCGCGGGCCGGGGCCGCTGCCCAAGACCGCTGAAGGAGAATCGTTCCCCCGCGAACTCGGGGAACTCATCGGGCCCCAGCGCCGCTATGAGGGCGTCGATGCTCTCGTCCAGCACACTCCCGCGCCGGCCGAAGTCCGCCCCGACAGCGGCGAACTCCTCCGCCACATGCCCTGCACCGACCCCGAGTATCAGCCGCCCGCCGGAGAGATGGTCCAGGGTGGCGTACTGCTTGGCACTCACCAGGGGGTGCCGCAGCCCCAGGACGGCCACATTGCTGAGCAGCCGTACGCGCCGGGTCGCGGCGGCGAGGAAGGACAGGGTGGCCACCGGGTCGTACCAGACGGTCGACATGGCGTCGGCCAGCCGCCGCGGGATCGCCACATGCTCACACACCGCGATATACGCGAACCCCACCCGGTCCGCGACCCTCGCGACCTCGACCAGATCCTCGACCCCCGCGCCTGCCTCCCAGGGCTCCGCGTAGAGGGCGCTCTGCGACTGGATGGGGAGTTGTATCCCGTACGACAGCAGTCCTTCGGGCAGTATCTGCACATGGGCCACTGAGGGCCTCCTCGCCTCGGTCTGACGTCATGTCAATCACTGGGCCAGGCCATCGTCATACCTGACGCTCCATCAGACAAGGGGATTCCGCGGCAACCTGCGGCGGGTACCGGCCCCCCGAGCACTCTTCGGCCACCCGACGCACCCGGCCCCGGCCATGACGGGCGGCGGCGCTCAGGGCCTCCGCGCCCCCAATGAGCGGACCTCCCCTACGAGCGGTCCCCCGGACTCCGGTCCCGGGACGGGAGGCCCGGGACCGGGCCCAGGAGCGTGAGCCGGAGCCCGGGACCGGGCCCGGGACCCCGGAGCCGCACCCCGGCGCACCCGGCACGCCCGCACCCGCGCCGGGCGCGGACCCGCCCACGAGACCCCACCCCCGCTCAACCCGCGACGCCTCGTCCGCGTCCTCTCACCTGACCTCGAGTGGTACGTACAGCCACTACGTATAGTGCAGTAGTCGCCGCCGACCGGACACGGCGCCGAATCCCGAGTACCCACCCCCACCCAGGGAGCGCTTTGCCATGCCCGAAAGCCGCAGGAATTCCAGGTTCGCCGCCGTGGCGGCCGTCGCGGCGCTCACGCTCACTCTCGGTGGCTGCTCCATGGAGACGACCGCGCCCGCCGACGCCCGGTCCGACGCCCGGTCCGACGGCAAGGACATGCCCGGGGGCACGCCGGGGACCAAGGGCGCGTCGGGGACCAAGGGCGCGTCGGTGGTTCCCGCCGGCCCGGTGGACTGCGAGAAGGCGAAGTGCATAGCCCTGACCTTCGACGCGGGCCCGGGGAAGGACACCCCGCGACTCCTCGACACCCTGATGAAGGAGAAGGTTCCGGCGACCTTCTTTCTGCTCGGGAAGAAGCATGTGGTGAAGTACCCCACCGTGGTGAAACGTATCTTCAACGAGGGGCACGAGGTCGCCAACCACACCTGGTCGCACCGCCGCCTCGACAAGCTGAAGAAGGAAGAGATCCGCGAGGAGCTGACCCTCACCCAGGACGCGATCGTCGGGATCACCGGGGAGAAGCCCACCCTGATGCGCCCGCCGCAAGGGCGGATCAACGACGATGTCACCGCCGTCAGCAAGGAACTGGGGCTCGCGCAGATCCTGTGGAGCGCCACCGCCAAGGACTACGCCACCAATGACTCCGCGCTGATCGAGGAGCGCATCCTCAAGCAGGCGGGGCGGGACGGCATCATCCTGCTGCACGACATCTACGACGGCACGGTGCCGGCGGTCCCGGGGATCATCGCGAAGCTGAAGGAGCGCGGCTACACCTTGGTCACCGTGTCGCAGCTGCTCGCGCCCGCGAAGCCCAACCCGGGGGAGATCTACCGCCCATAGGGCCGGTCCGAGGGTCTGTCCGAGGGCTGGAGGGCCTGTCCGACGCGCCCTAAGGGCTCACACGCTCCGGGACACGCCGTACGACACGCCGGGAGGAGGGTCCTCCGCTTCCCCGAGGGGCGAACCGTGGAACACCGTAGAACTATGCATTTCAGCCATAGAATGACGGTTATCGATCACAAGGCATTACGTTTCAGACATGACTGGATGTGCACCGATCGTAAAGGGTCGCCGAAGATCCCAAGGACGGTTGGCGGAACCTCCCGGGAAGATCGCCGAGGGGGGTTAGCGCACCGCCGGGCATGGGGAAGGGCGAGGAGGAAGCGCCTCGTTGCTGACGAGGCCGCCATGCACAGGGCAGACTGTCGGATGCGAATCGGCAGTTGGGGCAGGGGGCAGCTATGGACCGTGACAGCGGGCCACGCGTACCGGAACAGCGCATTCCGGCGCCCGGTAATGTGGTTGTCGACCTCCGTTTCAGTGTGCTCGGGCCGGTGCGTGCCTGGCGGGGCGGGGAAGCTTTGCCGTCCGGTTCCCCGCAGCAGCGGGCCCTGCTGGCCGCCCTGTTGCTGCGCGACGGCCGTACCGCGACCGCGGCGGAGCTGATCGACGCGATCTGGGGCGAGGAACCGCCGTCGCAGGCGCTCGCCGCGGTCCGTACGTACGCCTCCAGGCTGCGCAAGATCCTCACCGCGAACGCGCTGGTCAGCGAGTCCGGCGGCTATGCGATACGGATCCTGCGCGACTGCATCGACCTCACCGTCGCCCAGGAACTGGCCATGGACGCCGAGAAGGCCCGCGCGGCCGGTGACCGGAATCTCGCCCGGGTGCTGATCAACAAGTCGCTGGGGCTGTGGGACGGCGAGCCGCTCGCCAATGTCCCGGGGCCGTACGCCGAGAACCAGCGCACCCGGCTCGGCGAGTGGCGGCTCCAGCTCGTGGAGACCCGGCTCGATCTCGATCTGGAGGTCGGCGCGCACGCGGAGGCCGTATCGGAGCTGACCGCCCTCACCGCGACGCACCCGCTGCGCGAGCGGCTGCGCGAACTGCTGATGCTGGCGCTGTACCGCAGCGGACGGCAGGCCGAGGCGCTCGCCGCGTACGCGGACACCCGCCGGCTGCTGGCCGAGGAGCTGGGCGTCGACCCGTGTGCCGAACTGTCCCAGCTCCAGCAGCGGATTCTCCAGGCCGACGCCGAACTGGCCCGTCCCGCCACCGATCAGGCCCCGGGCCCGCAGATCGCCCAGCCCGCGCAGCTCCCGGCCACCGTGCCCGACTTCACCGGACGCGCCTCCTTCGTACGGGAGCTGGGCGGCCGGCTCGCCGCCACCGAGGGGGCGGTCATGGCGGTCTCCGCGCTCGCGGGCATCGGCGGCGTCGGCAAGACGACCCTCGCGGTCCATGTCGCGCACGAGGCCCGGCCGCACTTCCCGGACGGCCAGCTGTATGTCGACCTCCAGGGGGCGGGCAACCGCGCGGCCGAACCGGTGGCGGTGCTCGGCGCGTTTCTGCGCGCGCTGGGACTGGCCGACTCGGCGATCCCGGACTCGCTCGAAGAGCGCGCGGGCCTCTACCGTTCGACGCTCGCGGGCCGCCGGGTGATGGTCCTCCTCGACAACGCCCGTGACGCCGCCCAGATCCGCCCCCTGCTGCCCGGTACGGCGGGGTGCGCCGCGCTGGTCACCAGCCGGGTCCGGATGGTCGATCTGGCGGGCGCGCATCTTGTCGACCTGGATGTGATGTCTCCGGAGGAGGCGTTGCAGCTGTTCACCCGCATAGTGGGCAGCGAACGCGTCACCTCCGAGCGGGAGTCCGCCCTCGATGTGGTCGCCGCCTGCGGTTTTCTGCCGCTGGCCATAAGGATCGCCGCGTCCCGGCTGGCCGCCCGCCGCACCTGGACGGTCTCCGTCCTGGCGGCGAAGCTCGCCGACGAGCGCCGCCGGCTGGACGAACTCCAGGCCGGGGACCTCGCGGTGAAGGCCACCTTCGAGCTGGGCTACGGCCAGTTGGAGCCCGGTCAGGCCCGTGCCTTCCGCCTCCTCGGTCTCGCCGACGGCCCCGACATATCGCTCCGGGCCGCCGCCGCTGTCCTCGCGCTGCCCGTCCAGGAGACCGAGGACCTGCTGGAGGCCCTGGTCGACACCTCCCTGCTGGAGTCCGCCGCACACGGCCGGTACCGCTACCACGATCTCGTACGTCTCTACGCGCGTGCATGCGCCGAGCGCGACGAGCCGCCCCAGGAGTCGGGGGCCGCGCTCTCCCGGCTGCTGGACTTCTATCTCGCCACGGCGGCGCGGGTCTACGGGATCGAGCGCCCCGGCGATACGCTCCCGGGCCATCTGGAGCGTACGGAGTACGAGGGGCTGTCCTTCGCCGACCGGCACGCGGCCCTCGACTGGCTGTACTCCGAGGCGCACTGCGTGCTGGCGTGCGCCCAGCAGTCGACGGCGGACGGGCTGCTGCGGCGCGCGGTCGATCTGCTGTGGGCCGCCAAGGACCTGGCCGAGTCCGGCGCGAACTCCAAGCAGTACGAGTCCGCCGCGCTCACCGCCCGGGACGCGGCCCGTGCGGCCGGTGACGCCCGCACCCAGGGGCGCGCGCACACGACGCTCACCAATGTGCACCTGGTCGCGGGCCGCTACGACGAGGCGGACGAACAGGCCCGCCAGGCCGCGCTGCTGGCCGCCGAGGCCGGTGATCCCGCGCCCGTCTTCTGGGCCAACAACGACCGGGGCATCATCGCCCTCAACCAGGGCCGGCACGCGGAGGCCGAGCGCTTCCTCCAGCAGGCGATCGAGGACTCCCGCACCGACGGCAACGGCCCGGGCGAGGCCAGTGCCCTGTGCAATCTGTCCCGGCTCAATCTCTTCATGGGCCGTACGGAACAGTCGATCGACCTCGCCCAGCGCGGCCTCGACATCTACGACCGCAACGGGCTCACGCTCCGGGTGGCCAACGCCCGTTACGCCCTGGGCATCGCCCTCACCCAGGCCGGGCGGCACGCGGACGCCCTGGAGCAGCTCCTCGACGCGCTGGAGGGCTTCGAGACCAACCGGCAGCGGCTGTGGGAGGGGACGACCCACTTCCGTATCGCCCAGGCCCATCTGGCGGCCCGCCGCGCGGCCCGTGCCGCCCAGCATGCCGAACAGGCCCTGGCCATCGGCTGCATCGGCGGTGACCGCATCCGCGGAAATGTACTGACCACCCTGGGCCGGGCGCTGGCGACCCTCGGCCAGGCGGACCGGGCGCGCGCCTGCTGGCTGGAGGCGCTGGCGCTGCACGAGGCGTCGGGGTCGGCGGAGGCGGAGGAGGTACGGGGGCTGCTGGCGCCCCTGAGCGCGTAGCGCCCTCCGGGCGGGGTGCGCAGGGCCCGGGGCCGGGGGCCCCGGGCTGTGCCCCCGTCATGGCTTGGGCAGCCGGCGACGGTTCCGTCGGTGTGGGGACGCCTCGCGCTTGGTTCAGGACCAGCGACGTGGGGGCGAGCGGCCGCCCCTGGCCCGGGGCCACCGGCTGACCGGTCCGTCCTCAAACGCCGGACGGGCTGGCAACGCGACGCCGGACAGGCCGAGGTACCGGCCGGGATCGGCGACCTGGGGGCCAGCGGCCACTCCCGGCCCGGGGCCACCGGCGAAACGGTCCGTCCTCAAACGCCGGACAGGCTGACGACGCGACGGCGGACGGGCTGGAGTTGCGCACCCGGGTGCGGACAATCAGCCCCGCTGGGGGCACTACTCAGGCGGGGCGCCGGCGGCCGGGGCGCGACCCACGTACGAGGCCCGGTGGGTCGTTCGGAGGCTGTGACAGCTTTCTGCCAGGACGTTCATCGAATGTTTATGCCGGTCCGACATGCTTCAGTGCAGTCGATCCGTCGCGTCGGGGGGCAGACGGATCACACGGGACCATCACCTCTCCGGGGGGCGAGGGACGGTCCCCGGCCTTCCGTCCGGCGACCCTCGGGGGAGTCTCCGGGCGGAAGGCCCCTCTGTTTCCTGTAGTTCCCGTACGGCAATCCCTGTGGGGGTCACCATGAGCGACACCGGTAAGAAGAACGACGACATCACCACCCAGGACAACCACTCGCCCGCGCCTCCGGCCGACGGCCTGCTCGCCGATGGCCCGGTCGCCACCCAGGACAATCATTCGCCGGCCCCGCCGAAGTTCCTCGGCGACGGTGTCACGACCCAGGACAACCACTCCCCGGCGCCCCCCAAGTTCGCCGGGAACGGTGTCACCACCCAGGACAACCACTCCCCGGCCCCGCCCAAGTTCCTCGGCGATGGCGTCGCGACCCAGGACAACCACTCCCCGGCGCCCCCGAAGTTCCTCGGGGACGGTGTCACCACCCAGGACAACCACTCCCCGGCCCCGCCGAAGTTCCTCGGGGACGGCGCGGCGGCCAAGCCTCAGGACAACCACTCGCCCGTTCCCCCCTCCAAGCCCTGAGCCGAAGGGCTGATCGGTACTTCACTCGAAGGGGTAC
>NZ_JBSGUP010000061.1:0-22989 GCF_053607985.1 Streptomyces sp. NPDC055078 | reverse complement strand
CGGTCGACGGCCGCCCCTTCACCGAGATCGCGCGCGGCACGGCCGAGGACATCGAACGCGCCCTGGACGCGGCGCACGCGGCGGCCCCCGGCTGGGGCCGCACCCCGGCCGGTGAACGCGCCCTGGTCCTGCTGCGGATCGCCGACCGGATGGAGGCACACCAGGAACAGCTGGCGGTCGCCGAGAGCTGGGACAACGGCAAGCCGGTCCGGGAGACCCTGGCGGCCGACATCCCGCTCGCCATCGACCACTTCCGCTACTTCGCCGGCGCCCTGCGGGCCCAGGAGGGCTCCCTCAGCCAGCTCGACGACGACACCGTCGCGTACCACTTCCACGAGCCCCTGGGTGTGGTCGGCCAGATCATCCCCTGGAACTTCCCGATCCTGATGGCCACCTGGAAGCTGGCTCCCGCGCTGGCGGCAGGCAACGCCGTGGTGCTCAAACCCGCCGAACAGACCCCGGCCTCGATCCACTACTGGCTGAGCCTGGTCGCCGATCTGCTCCCCGACGGAGTCCTCAACATCGTCAACGGCTTCGGTGTCGAGGCGGGCAAGCCCCTGGCGTCCAGCCCCCGCGTCGCGAAGATCGCGTTCACCGGGGAGACCACGACCGGGCGGCTGATCATGCAGTACGCCTCCGAGAACATCAAACCGGTCACCCTGGAACTCGGCGGCAAGTCGCCGAACATCTTCTTCGACGACATCTGGGCCACCGACGACGATCTGCGCGACAAGGCACTCGAAGGCTTCACGATGTTCGCCCTCAACCAGGGCGAGGTCTGCACCTGCCCGTCCCGCGCCCTGATCCAGCGCGGCCACTACGGCGACTTCCTGGAGGCCGCCATCGCCCGCACCGAACAGATCCTGCCGGGCCACCCGCTCGACACCGGCACGATGATCGGCGCCCAGGCGTCCAACGACCAGCTCCAGAAGATCCTGTCGTACCTCGACATCGGCCAGCAGGAAGGCGCCAAGATCCTCACAGGCGGCCGGCGCATCGAGTACGACGGCGAACTGTCCGGCGGCTACTACATCCAGCCGACGATCCTTGAGGGCAACAACCGGATGCGGGTCTTCCAGGAGGAGATCTTCGGCCCGGTCGTCGCCGTCACCTCCTTCTCCGACTTCGACGACGCCATCAGCACGGCCAACGACACCCTCTACGGCCTCGGCGCGGGCGTCTGGACCCGGGACATCAACACCGCGTACCGGGCGGGCCGTGCGATTCAGGCGGGCCGGGTCTGGACGAACTGCTACCACGCCTATCCCGCGCACGCGGCGTTCGGCGGCTACAAACAGTCGGGCATCGGCCGGGAGAACCACCGGATGATGCTGGAGCACTACCAGCAGACGAAGAACCTGCTGGTGTCGTACTCGCCGAAGAAGCTGGGCTTCTTCTAGGAGCCGAAAAAGGGTGCCCGGCCAGGGAGTTTCCCTGGTCGGGCACCCTGACGGCGCACTTCTACGCGGTGAGTCGGCATTCGGCGTCGCTCGGCCGAGTCAGGCGGCTCGGATCACCGGTCGGGCGTTGCGCGCCGTCACGGGTTCGCCCTCCGGTCAGGCCGTGTCCGGCCGGTGCCGAGCTCGACCGTCCGGCCGAGGCGGGCCGCCTCTGCACCGGCAGCCTGTACGCCATGGCCCGGCGCACCGCCGACGCGCTGACCGCGGACGGCGGCACCGTCCTGGTCCTCAGCGCCCGGTACGGGCTGATCCCGCTGGACCGGGTCATCGAGCCCTACGGCGTGCCGCCGACGACGAGACGGACATTCCTGCCAACCGCTTGACCGAAGCAGATGAGTCGCCGAGGACGTGGCCGGGAGTGGATTCGGGGCGCTGGCCCCGCAGGGGGGAACGGCGGTGCGGACGATGCCGTTCGCCGGCGGTACGGCGGAGTGAGACCGAAGGGCGCGGGGCAAGCCGCGGTCACCACCGCTCCGGTGTCAAGGACCTCGGCAGCGTGGTCCGCGTTCGCCTGCGGGAGCGGTAGTGCGGCTCCGTTGTTTCACTGCCGCATGGGGCACACTGGGCAGTGTCGCAAATAGTAGGGATGGGGATTATCAACATCGCAAATCTTCGGAAGGTCGACCTCAATCTGCTGGTCGTCTTCCAGGTTCTGATGGAGGAGCGGCATGTCACCCGTGCCGCTGCCAAGCTGCACCTGAGCCAGGGGGCGGTGAGCGCGGCCCTCGGCCGACTGCGGCATGTCTTCGACGACCCGCTGTTCCAGCGCACCCGGGCGGGTATGGTCCCCACACCGAGGGCGCTGGCACTCGCTCCCCGGATCGGCCGTGCGCTGGCCCTCGTGGACGAGTCGGTCTTCGCCGCGGGGGAGTTCGACCCCCACACCGCCACGCGCACATTCCACCTCGCGCTCTCGGACGACCTGGAATCCGTGCTCGCGCCGAGGATCATGGCAGAGGCGCTCCGCAACGAGTGGAGCGTCACCTTCTCCTTCCACCAGACCAACAGCGTGCTCTGGCAGAAGGCCCTCGACGACCCCCGGACCGATCTCGTCGTCTGTGTCAGCCCGCTCCACGTACCCGCGGCCTACCGGCAACGCATCCTGTTCGCCTCCAGCTACGCCTGCCTCTACGCACGGGATTCGCCGTCCCTGTCCGAACCGCTCACGCGAGAGGAGTACCTGGCGGCCCGGCACGTACGGGTCTCCTACGATGCCCAGCGCGGCTTCGTCGACCAGTACTTCGAGGAGCAGGGACTCGAACGCAGGGCCGTCGTCTCGGTGAGTCACTTCGCCGGCGCCGTCCCCATCCTCACGCCCGGTGATTGCATCGCGACCGTGCCGGACTACACGGCACACGCGCTGGCGGAGTCCGTCGACGCGCTCACCTGGGCCCCGCCACCGATCCCCGTCCCGCGCTTCACCATCGCGCAACTCTGGAAGGTGGAACGCGAATCCCAGGCAGAGCAGGCATGGCTGCAGGAACTGGTGGAACGGTGCGCGGGGCCTCCGCCTCGCGCCACCCAGGCGCCGGAACAGCACACCCAGGATTCGGGAAGGCGGGCCCGGTGATGCGGCCGCCGAGGGCCGTAGCGTACGAGTTCCGCGCTCTCGGACGCCTCGGGCATGGGCAGAGATGCCGGATGTCACCGCCCGTCGGATGTCTGGTTGAGAGGCCGCTTGGGTGAGGTGTCGACGTTGAGGGAGAAGACGTCGGCGCGCGCGTAGTGCCCCGAAACGTCCAGGTCCAGGCTCTGGCGAATGATGTCGGATGTGTCGGCCTCGGCGTACAGAATGCACTCCTCGTCGTACACGGGCCCCGCGAGGACCTCGCCGCGCGGGCTGATGATGGCGCTGCCGCCGCGCATGAGGACATCGTCAGGTGCGGTGCCGAAGGCGGCCGCGTACTCATCGGGGTAGTCCTTGCGGCGCATGACCTGACAGGCGGTCAGGACGTAGCAGCGGCCTTCGAGGGCGATGTGCCGCATGGACGGGATCCAGGTGTCACGGTCATCGGCGGTGGGCGCGCAGTAGATCTCGATGCCCTGGCTGTACATGGCGGACCGGAGCAGGGGCATGTAGTTCTCCCAGCACACCACACTGCCCAGGGCGCCGGCCGGGGAGTCGACGACGGGGATGGTCGAGCCGTCGCCGAATCCCCAGATGAGACGCTCGGCCCCCGTGGGCATGAGCTTGCGGTGGTGGCCCGCGAGTGCCCCGTTCTCATCGATCATGGCGATGGTGCAGTACATGGTGCGGCCGGCCCGTTCCACGATGCCGATGACGACGAAGATGCCGTTCTCGCGTGCGGCGTCGGCGACAGCGGCGAGTTCGGGGCCGTCGAGTTCGACGGCGCTGTTCCACGAGCGCAGGAACTCGTCGCGCCCTTCTTCGGTACGGCGTCCGATGAGGCTGCCGAAGGACAGTGCCTTGGGGTAGGTGCCGAGGACGGCTTCCGGCAGCACGACGACACGGGCACCGTTGTCGGCGGCTTCCTCGATGGCGGCGACGGCCTTCTTGGTGGTCGCTTCGGAATCGAAGGCGATGGAGCCCAACTGGGCGACGGCGACTTTGGTGGCGGTCATGGGGTACCTCCCAGGGCGGTTGACGGGTCGGGGGCAGACGGATGAGCGGAAGCGCCGGCGAGGTCGTGCGAGGTGAGCACCGGCTCAGTGGACATCCATCACCGTGCGGGCGAAGGGCAGAATGCCGGTCCGGGGGTGGCAGTTGACGTATTCGTAGGAGGCACAGCGCGGCAGGACGAACACTTCGTGCCAGGTGGTCACCGCGCGATCGGCGCCGTACTCGCGGTTCTTGCGGATGGCGTGCTCGTAGATGGCCGCGTGGGTGGAGTGTTCGGCGGCCCAGCGCTCCAGCGATTCCAGTGTGTGGAAGTGCCCGTAGACGGATGTCTCGCGCTGCGGCTGAAGGGTCGTCGTGTCGCGGCTGGTCATGATGCGCAGGGACATGGTGCCTTCGGTGTCGGCCTTGCGTTTGAGGTGCTCCATGCCGGCCATGAGTTTGGGTTCGAGGGATTCCCTGTAGTCCCGCAGCTGTTCGCCCTCGGCCCCGGCGTAGAACTGTCCGGAGCGGATCACCGCGGTGTTGTGACCGCTTTCCGCACGCAGGCGACGCTGGAGCGAGGGGACGGCGGGAGTACGCCGCCGGTGCGGGGAGCCTGCTTCGAGCCGGTCGATGGCGGACGCGGGCATACGGTCGCGGGCGGCCCCGTAGTAGCCGTTGGTGGTCATGGGGCTGACGCTGATGCCGGGGCAGGCGGCGAGCCCGAATTCACGGCGCGGGTCGGAGTAGATCGTCTCCAGCCGGTCCAGTGGGGTCTGGACGACTTCGTGCCAGGCGCCGAAGGAGATCGAGGACGGGTCCAGCGAAGCGAACCAGGTGGCCAGGCGGGAGTGCTCCGCCCAGCGGGCGTGTTGTGTCGCGTCCCGCCAGTAGCCGAGGTGGACGAGGTTGACCATGCCCTCGTCGTCGGTGAAGGACAGCAACTCCCATGCCTCGGGGCGGTGGTTGCCGGCATCCGTGTGGGTGGCCCGGATGGTGGCGAGGAACTCCGCTGCCTCCGGTGACGTCTCGCTGCCGCACTGGATGGCGAGATAGTCGCAGGTCATCAGCGAGATGGGGGCGTCGAAGGCGGCGGTCCAGCGCGGGGCGCGGGGCGTGTGCCCGGGAGGGCGTTTCTCGGGGACGGTGCGGGGATAGGCGCTCTGCCACATCAGGCGTTCACCTCCTTGGTGGTGCGGTGGGACCGGGTACGGAAGGGCGAGGTGACCGATCCCAGGTCGATGCCCTTCGTTTCGCGCACGATGGCACCGCCGACGATGGCCAGGCTGCACAGCACGCCGATCCAGATCCAGAAGGCCCACTCGCGGCCGGACTGGTTGAACCAGGTCATCAGGTAGGGGGCGGTGCCGCCGAAGAGAGCGACCGAGATCGAGGTGGCGAAGGCGACGCTGGTGGCCCGGGTGCGGGTGGGGAAGAGTTCGGAGATGAACGCCGGGTACATGGCGGCAGCCATGGCCCAGATGGCCATACCGGCGGCCTGTGCGACGAACAGCGTCCAGGGCGCGTCGCTGACCAGCAGGGAGAGCGGGTAGTACAGGAGGATGGAGCCGATCCCGAACCCGATGATCATCACTCGGCGGCCGAAGCGGTCGGCCAGGGAGCCGCACAGGACGATCACTCCCAGCGTCAGAGCCTGGGCGAGCAGGCTCGCGATGTAGGCGTCGCTGGAATCCATACCCCGTGAGGAGATGGCGAAGGACGGTGCGAAGGTGGCCCACACGTAGTACGTGCAGTTGTGGCCGCAGGAGAGCAGTACGACGAGAACGCCCGTCTTGAAGGCCATGGCGCGGGAGGGCGCCGGTTCTGTCTCCTGCTCGTCGGCTTCTGCGGTGTTCTCGAACTCCTGTGACTCCTCGGCGCTGCGCCGCAGGAAGAGGACCAGGAAGCCGAGCAGCCCGCCGAGGACGAACACCAGGCGCCACCCGTACTGCTCCATGGCCTCCTCGCCCATGGTGCTGGTGAGCAGGGCGCCCAGGCCGGTGGCCAGCATGACGCCGAGCATGACCGCGACGAACACCGAACTGGCCCAGAGGCCACGCCGGTCGGCCGGGGCGATCTCGGAGATGTAGGTGTACGAGACGCCGGACTCACCGCCGTGGGCAAGACCCTGCAGGAGGCGGGCGACCAGGAGAAGCACCGAGGCCCACACGCCTATGCTGTCGTAGCCCGGCACAACGGCGATCATCAGGCTGGCGGCGGCCATGATGCTGATCGTCGTGACGAGGACGGTTTTACGGCCCCGGGTGTCGGCGAGTTTCCCGAAGACCAGGCCGCCCAGCGGCCTGGCAAGGAATCCGACCGCGAAAACCGCCAGTGTGGCCAGGAGTGCGGATGACGGGTCGCTCTTTTCGAAGAAGTGTTTGGCGATATACGTGGAGAAGACCGCGTACAGGGTCCAGTCGAACCATTCCAGCACGTTGCCTGCGACTGCGGCACGGATGGAACGCACCTGGCCAGAGCTGATGGTGTGTCGATCCTTGGGGCTGCTCGGCGGATCTGCCGCAGCGAGCGGATTTGATGTGTGGGACACGGTCACCGTGGTCTCCTGGCTGAAGCGCCCGACGTGAAACGTCGTACGCGAACGGGGACGAGATCGCGAGCATCGACCTGAAGGCGCCATTAGGTCTTGGTGATCCAGCACACTACGTCGCACCGAATATTCAGGGAAACAAATTCTCTTCATGGCCATAATTTGCGACGCTGATAACTGGCGCGGCCGTCACCACGGCACACACGGCGGCGGATCCTGGCTGTCGCCCCGCCGGAACGGTTCAGTCCGAGGGGACAATGGGGCACAGCCCCGGAGAACTCCGCGAGCGCCGGCGTGGCCACGGCGGGAACGGGAGGCCGACCGGCCGGTCGGGGCCGAGGAGGAGTGGTGCACGATGAGGCGATCTCGCTGGATGCCGGCCTTTGCGATCATGACCCTGGTGGTGAGCACCGCCGGATGGGGGGCCACCAACCTCCTCACCGACGCACCCCCGACGGCGCGTGTCCCCCGCCCGACCACCGCCCCGGACCCGGTTCCCTGCGACCCGGCGGTTGACGGCCCATGCACCTGGCCGGGCGAGAGCTGCGCCGAGTATGTCCAGCGGCACCGGCAGGCCGCGAGCACGGCCCCGCATCGAGCCACTCAGGTGAACTGCACTGAAATCGCGCAGGACTGAGACCACGAAGATCTCAGTGAGTACGTCCGCCAGGACGGGGAGGTACGGATCCCGGGCCGAAGGGATGTCCGACGAGGTGGATCTGCGGTAGCCGGTCGGGGTGACCGGGCTGGACGACGGCCGGCGCACCACGACACACCACGGGTGGAAACCCTTGGTTGCCAGAGCCGGGTACCTGTCCGGGGCCGCCGTCAGAAGCAGCAGGCATCGCGTACGCCGCACCGGAACTCCGACGGGGCGGCCCAGCGACCGTTATCTCGTCGACAGCTGGGGCACTGGAGCAGGACGGCGGACAGTTGGTGGAATGCGGCGGTCCCCGGGGAGCCGGGCAGAAGCGCGGCAGCCTGGTCCGATACGGGGGAACCGGATCGTTCCATCCCCGCGATCGCCGGGCGGGCCTGAGCCTATCGACGACCAACCAGAATAGCTAATAAACTTCATCAAGTGATTGACGTGATGTCTCCGGGGCTTCTACGCTGGCCCAACGACGCAGGCCGCGGCCGACACCCGGCTCCTGCCGCCACCCCGTCCACTACACATCATCAGCCGTTCGTACCACCCGGGAGGGCTGGATGAGCACAGAGACGCCGACCCCGCAGCGGGCCGAGGATACGGCCCCCGACGGCGGTATCCGTGCGCCGCTGACGGTCGGGCGCCCCGAGCTTCTCCCCGGCGGCACGGACGACGACTTCCGGCAGCTGACCCACGGGCTGTTCGCGCTCGCCGCACGGCACGACGCCGTACGTGCGGGCCACGCGGCCATGGTCGGCCTCTCGGGCGCGCAGTACACCACATTGATCACGGTCGCCCATCTGGCCACCCACGGCGAGGTCCGCGTGAAGGACATCGCGGAGCACCTGTGGGTGACACCCACCTTCGCGACGATGGAGATCAAGAAACTGGCCGCCCAGGGGCTGGTGGAGAAGAGCCGCAGCACCGAAGACCGCAGGGTCCAGCGGATCACCGTCACGCCCGAGGGGATGACGCGGCTCCGCAAACTCGCCCCCATCCAGCGGCAGGTCAACGACCGGCAGTTCGCCGACTTGACCGCCGAGGAATTCCGCGAGCTGAACCGGCTGGTCAGGCGGCTCATCGCAACGTCCGACCAGGCCCTGGCCCTACAGGCGTTCATCGCGACCGAAACCCCCTCCGTTGTGGAGCACGGCCCCTAACCCTCCGCACCCGCACCCGCACCCGCACCCGCACCCGCACCCGCGTACCGGACGCCACCGCGTCGGCACACCGCCCCATGACCAAATAATGAACAAACCTAAGTAATTTCATTCACCGAATAGCAGCCAGGCGCCGCACGCGGGGCTCGCCGCACCGCCCACCCCGACCACACCCCGGGCGCCGCACGCCCCCTGCCCCCACCCCGACCGGCCGCACGGACCACGGCGCGGCAACTGCCCGCAGCCGCCCGGAAGCCGGACCCCCGGCAGCCGTCAAGGGCGCGGCACGCCTCACCTGACGGCGCGAGGCGAGCGCCCCACAGCCGAGGCCCCACTGACCGACCTCCGCACCGCTCCCCCACACTCCCTCCCCGACACCGCCGGCCTCCGGTCGGCAGATCGGCAGATCGGCAGATCGGCAGATCGGCAGATCGGCAGATTCATCATGCCCATGAAAGGAACCGCCGTGTCACGCACACTCGCCGTGGTCAACATCGGCACACTTCTCACCGGCGACATCGACACACCCGTCGATCAGGCGGCCGACTGCCTGATCGCCACGGACGGAACAATTGCCCATCTGGGCCCGGCCGCAGACAGCCCGACCCCGCCGGACTCCTGCGACGTCGTCATCGACGCCCAGGGCACCACCGTCGCCCCCGGGCTGATCGACTCCCACTGTCACGTCGTTCTGGGCGACTACACACCCCGCCAGAAGACCGTCGACTTCCTGGAGAGCTACACCCACGGCGGCATCACCCGCGTCATCTCTCCGGGCGAGATCCACGCCCCCGGCCGCCCGCACACCGCAGTCGGTGTGAAGGCGCTCGCCATCGCCGCCAAGACCTGCTTCGACAACTTCCGCCCCGGCGGAATGACCGTTCACGCCGGGGCGGTCGTCCTCGAACCCGCCCTGCGGCCCGAGGACTTCGCCGAGCTGGCCGCCGCCGGAGTGCACCTCGCCAAGTTCGGCTTCGGCGCGTACGCCGACCCCGCCGACGGCGTCGACCAGGTCCGCTGGGCCCAGGAGGCAGGCATCACCGTCATGTGCCACTCCGGCGGGGCCAGCGTCCCCGGCAGCAAGCCCATCACCCCCGACCACCTACTGCTCCTGCGCCCCGATGTGTGCGGGCACATCAACGGAGGCCCGACCTCGCTGCCCGAGGCGGGGCTGGAGCGGGTGATCACCGAGTCCGGCATGGCGCTCCAGCTCGTCCAGGCGGGCAACGTCCGCTCCGCCGTCCACATCCTGCGCACGGCCGCCGGACGCGGCGAACTCTCCCGGATCGTCATCGGCTCCGACACTCCCACCGGCACCGGCGTCATGCCGCTGGGTGTCATCAAGACCGTCGCCGAACTGTCCTCCCTGGCCGGAGCCGACCCGGCCGAGGTCTGGGCGATGGCATCGGGCAACTGCGCCCGCGTATGGAACGTGCCCGGCGGCGTCCTGACCCCTGGCGCGCCGGCGGACTTCGTGGTGCTCGACGCCCCGTGGGGCTCGGCGGGTCACGACGTCCTCACCGCCCTTGAGCGCGGCGACATCCCGGGCATCAGTGCGGTCGTCACCGACGGAACCGTCCGGGCCGGACGCAGCCGCAACACCCCCGCACCCGCCCGGTCCGCCGGTATCAAGGGGTACCTCCCACAATCATTCAGTGCAGCACATTGACGAAGTTACTTCACTAATTTACTGTCGTCTCATCGCCGGGTCCGTGAAGGAGAAAGCACATGTCCCCTGCTCCCAGCACCGGCACGGTGGCGCAGTCGCCCGAGTTCAAGGGCGAGTTCGTCGCCGCCCTCTCCCGGTTCGCGGCTTCCGTCTCCGTGATCACCTACTACGCCGACGGCGAGCGTGCGTGCGGGATGACGGCCAGCTCGGTCAGTTCACTGTCCGTGGAACCGATGAGCCTGCTCGTATGCATCAACAAGTTCACCCGCACCCACACGGAGATCGCCCGACGGCGCCGGTTCGGCATCAACTTCCTCGCCGAAGACCAGAGGAGCATCTCCAACCAGTGCGCCCGCCCCGGCGGCGACAAGACCCTCGACGCGAACTGGCTGCTGCCCTCCGAAGACGGCCGTGCGCCGTTCATCGACGGTGCCGTCGCCTCGTTCGACCTCGATGTGTCCGCCATGCACGAGGCGTTCACCCACTCCGTCGTCGTCGGCACCGTCCGCGGCATGCGCCTGGGCGAGCAGCACCGTCCGCTCGTCTACTGCGACCGTTCCTACCAGCGGATGGAGGAGCCGGACGACACCGCCCTCAACCGTCTGTGGGAGCGGATGCTGTTCGGCTCGATGGCCTGACCCGCCCCTGCAAACCGAAACCCCCGGAACACCGAGACTCCCATGCTCCGTAACCCCGAAACACACACCCCGCACACCACACGCACCACCGAGAAGGAGGAGCCATGCTGAGGACCGGCAGTCAGTATCTCGCGGCTCTCAAGGACGGCCGCAGGATCTACGTGGACGGAAAGCTCGTCGACGACGTCACCACCTACCCGGGCTTCGCCGGCCCGGTCGGCGTCATGGCCGGTCTCTACGACCGGATCGCGGAAGACCCCGACGCCCGCTACACCGACCCCGAGACCGGCGAGACCTTCTCCCGGATCTGGGAGCCGCCGTCCACCCCCGAGGCCCTCAGCTCCCGCCGCCGCAACCACGAGCGCTGGGCCACCCCCAGCTTCGGCCTGATGGGGCGCACCCCGGACCATGTCTCGTCCCTGCTCACCGCCTTCGTCGGCTCCCGGCATCTGTTCGCCAGGAACGGCCAGAAGTTCGCCGACAACCTGGTGCGCTTCTACGAGCGGGCCCGCCGCGAGGACCTGTACGTCTCGTACGCCATCGTCCCCCCGCAGATCGACCGCTCCAAGCCGGCCCACCAGCAGCCCGAGCCCTTCCTCTACCCCGGTGTGGTCGAGGAGCGCTCCGACGGCATCGTCATCCGCGGCGCCCAGATGATCGGCACCTCCGCGGTCATGGCGGACTACATCCTGCTCACCTACGTCGTCCCGCTCCAGCCCGGCGACGAGGACTACGCCATCTCGTGCGTCATGCCCGTCAACGCCGAGGGCGTCAAGCTCTACCCCCGCCGCCCCTACGGCGAGGCCGCCACGAGCACCTTCGACTATCCGCTGTCGTCCCGCTTCGACGAGAGCGATGCCATGATCGTCTTCGATGACGTCCTCGTCCCGTGGGAGGAGGTCTTCGTCTACAAGGACGTCGCCCTCACCCGTGAGCAGTTCACCCACACCGGGGCCCATCTGCTCGCCAACTACCAGGCTCTGAGCCGGTTCTGCGTCAAACTGCGGTTCGCCTGCGGCCTGGCCATGAGGCTCACCGAGCTGCACGGTCTGGACAAGCTGCCTCCCGTGCGCGGGCAGCTCGGCGGCGGCGTCGCCACCATCGCCTCGCAGATCGAGGGCCTGGTCCGCGCCGCCGAACTCACCCCGACCAAGGTCGGCGACATCTACATCCCGGACCAGCGCTTCATCTACACCGGAATGAGCCTGCAACGCCAGCTCATCACCGAACTCCTCCGGTGGCTGCGCGAACTCGCCGGCGGCTCCCTCATCGCCGTACCCTCCTCCGCGGACTCCTTCTCCTCCGCCGAGACGGCCGACGACGTCCGCCGATACTTCCGGTCGGTCGCCGCTCCGGCCGACGAGCGTGTCCAACTGCTCAAGACCATCTGGGATTTCGTCGGCACCGAGTTCGCCGGGCGCCAGCTCCAGTACGAGATGTTCTACTCCGCCGCCCAGCACATCTGCGACGCCCGCGTCTTCGACAGCTACGACTGGGACGGCGCCCGCCGGCTCGTCGATCAGCTCCTGGCCCTGGAGACGGACTTCACCTTCGCCTCCCACACCACCGCGTAACACCCTGAAGGGACCGACATGCAGCTCAACATCAGGCGCTGGTACACCCAGATCGACGAGATCAACGAGGTGATGGGCCAGTCCGACGAACTCGGCCCCCTGCGGAAGGTCGCGGTGTGCGCCATCATGGAGAACCCCTACGCCGGCGAGTACGTCAAGGATCTCAGCGAACTGGTCGCCGCCAGCGAGCCCATGGCCGACGAACTGTGCCGCCGCGCCCGCGCCGCACTGGGCACCCCCGTCCAGAGCTACGGCAAGGGCGGCCTCGTCGGCACCTCCGGTGAGCAGGAGCAGGTCAACGCGCTGCTGACCACCGTGTTCGGCAACGCCATGCGCCGTCACGCCGACGGCGGGTTCGCCTGGGTGCCCTCCTTCACCAAGCGCGCCGAGCGCGGCGAGCCGATCGACATCCCCCTCGCCCACAAGGACGCCCTCTACGTCCGCTCGCACTACGACGGCCTCACCGTCAAGCTCGCGGACTCCCCGGGCCCGGACGAGTTCGTCGCGATCGCCGTCTACGCCAACCGAGGCCGTATCAACGCCCGCATCGGCGGTGTCCCCGCCGACCAGATCGCCGGGCAGGACGGCCTGCGCTGACCTCGCGCATCTGACTGCCGGGGCAGCACCCCGTGCGGTCAGCCGCCTCGCCCCCTCGGCGCACCCTCCCCGAAGCGCTGAACGGAAAGCCGCGTACACCGACACCGGGGCAGACAGGCCCACTCCTGTCTGCCCCGCCACCGGCATATCTCCGTCCCTCCGGACCGCGGACACACCTCCCGCCCCGGACACACAGCATCCCGGCCGCACACACCTGCGGGCCGCCGGCATACAGCATCCCGGCCGCGCGCCGGCCGAGGCCATCCGCGGAACACCGCCGGGCCGCGTGGGGTGCCGTCCTCCGCCTGTGTCATATCCATGGGCCGTCCAGCGGCTGTCCGGCGGAGGACACCACACCGCTTCTCCCGCCACCGCAGTTGAAGGGATCCCTCATGCCACCCACCGCTCCGCCGAACGCGCACCGTCCTGCGGGCAGCACTGCCGGCGCGCACTCCGCCTGGGTCGTCCCCCTGTGCTGGATCACGGTCCTCCTGGAGGGCTGTGACCTCGTCATCCTCGGCGCGATCATCCCTACACTCCTGGACACCGAGTACCTGGGCATGACCACCGGTGACGCCACTACCGTCGCCGCGATGTCCCTGGTCGGCGTCTCGATCGGCGCGCTTCTGGTCGGACCGCTGGCCGACCGGTTCGGCCGCCGGCGGCTGCTGATCGCCTCCACGGTCCTGTTCTCGGTGTTCACCCTCCTGGTGCCGCTGGCGTCGTCGGTGGCGATGTTCGCCGTGCTCCGCCTGATAGCCGGGATCGGCATGGGCGCCTGTATGCCCGTGGCTCTCACGATGATGGCCGAGCACATGCCGGCCTCCCGGCGGGCCCAGGCCAACACCCTGACCATGACGGGCTACCACACCGGTGCCGTCGTCATCTCCCTGCTCGCCCTGTGGGCGTCGGACAACTGGCATGTGCTGTTCTATGTGCTGGGTGCGGCCGGCCTGATCGTCGCCGCCGTCCAGGTGCTCCGGCTGCCCGAGTCGGAGGCGTTCGTCCGGGCGAAGGAGGCCCCACAGGCCCGGAGAGTACCGTTCACCGAACTGCTCGCCCCGGCCTACCTCCGGGCGGGGATCGGGATCTGGGTGGCGTCCTTCATGGGCCTGCTCCTGGTCTACGGACTCAACACCTGGCTGCCGAAGCTGATGAACGACGCAGGCTATCCCGTACCGGCGGCCGTGACACAGCTCCTCATCCTCAACGCGGGCGGCGTCGTGGGCCTGATCATCGGCGGGTACGTCGCCGACCGGCGCGGCATCAAACGCACCGCGCTCCTCTGGTTCGCCGCCGCGGCGGCGATGCTGGGCAGTCTGAGCGTACGGTTCCCCAGCGATCTGCTGCTCAACACCGTCATCTTCCTGACGGGAACGTTCGTCTTCTCCGCGCAGGTACTGCTCTACGCCTACGTCACCCAGTTCTACCCGGCGGACATCCGCGGCACCGCGCTCGGCGCCGCCTCGGGGCTGGGCCGCATCGGCTCCATCGTCGGACCGTCGATCACGGGCGCGCTGGTCTCGGCGGGATTCGGACACCCGTGGGGCTTCTGGTTCTTCGCCGTGGTGGCGGTCCTGGCCTGTCTGGCGGTACTCACCCTGCCCGCCGCCGGACATCCCCGTGCCGCCGAGCCCACCGGCTGACGGAACGGCCGCCGGGGCCCGACGAACGCCCTCTTCGCGCGACTCTTCCCCCTGCTGCCGGACACAGCGGACTGCCCGCGTGGAACAGGACGGAACATGACGGGGCGTCATCTGTCCGGACAAGTTCCCCACCTCAACGAGGTCTCGGCTGAGCCGAGTTGACCTGTTCCGGCATGAGGACGCGGATCCGGCAGTGGTCTCGACGGAGGGCCGGCTCGGGGCCGGATTCACGGGCGGCCCCGTGTCCCGGCGACGAGGTCCAGGGCCACGTCCGTGATCATGTCCTCCTGGCCGCCGACCATGGCGCGGCGGCCGATCTCGACAAGGAGTGTGCGGGTGTCCAGCCCGTACCGTTCGGCCGCTGCCTCCGCGTGGCGCAGAAAGCTGGAGTAGACACCGGCGTACCCCAGGCTGAGTGTCTCCCGGTCGACGCGCACCTCGCGGTCCTGGAGCGGGCGGACGAGGTCGTCGGCGGCGTCCATCAGGGGGAAGAGGTCGCAGCCGTGTTGCCAGCCGATCAGTTCCGCCACGGCGATGAACGCCTCCAGCGGGCAGTTGCCGGCGCCCGCGCCCTGTCCGGCGAGGGAGGCGTCGACGCGGGTGACACCGTTCTCGACGGCGACGACCGTGTTGGCGACGCCGAGGGCGAGGTTGTGGTGGGCGTGGATGCCGAGTTCGGTGTCCGGGTCGAGCACGTCCCGGTACGCGCGGAGACGGTCGCGTACTCCGTCCATGGTGAGCCGGCCGCCGGAGTCGGTGACGTATACGCAGTGGGCGCCGTAGGACTCCATCAGCCGGGCCTGGCGGGCGAGTTCGGCGGGCGGGGCCATATGGGACATCATCAGGAAACCGGCCACGTCCATGCCCAGTTCGCGGGCGACGGCGATGTGCTGGGCAGAGACATCGGCCTCGGTGCAGTGGGCGGCGACGCGCACGGAGCGGATGCCGAGGGCGTGCGCCTGCTTGAGGTCGCGGACGGTGCCGATGCCGGGCAGGAGCAGTGTGGTGGGGACGGCGTGCCGGGCGGCGTCGGTGACCGCCTCGATCCACTCCCAGTCCGTGTGTGCGCCGACTCCATAGGTGATGCTGGAGCCCGCGAGGCCGTCACCGTGGGCGATCTCGATGGCTCCGACGCCCGCGGCGTCCAGCGCGGTGGCGATGGCGTGGGCCTGGCCGACGGTGTAGCGGTGCCGGATGGCGTGCATGCCGTCGCGCAGGGTGACGTCCTGGATGTAGAGGGTCGGGCGAGTGCTCTGCTGAGGGGTCGTCATCGGGTGACCTCGGTCGTGGCGCGGTGGGAGGCGATGCGCTCGGCGGTACGCAGCGCCGCGGACGTCATGATGTCGAGGTTCCCCGCGTAGGCCGGCAGGTAGTGGGCGGCGCCCTCGACTTCGAGGTATACCGAGACCCGGGCGGCGTCGTGTCGCGCGGCCCCTGGCGGCAGCAGTGCGCGCACGGGATCGTCGGCGGGTACCGCGTCGAACTGCACCTGCTGTTTGAGGCGGTAGCCGGGTACGTACGCCCGGACCCGGCCGGCCATGGCCTCGACAGCGGCGGTGACCGCCTCCCTCTCGCCGTGCGAGATCAGGCAGTGCACGGTGTCCCGCATGATCAGTGGCGGCTCGGCGGGGTTGAGGATGATCACCGCCTTGCCGCGGGCCGCACCGCCGACGCGGGCGATGGCGTCGGCGGTGGTCTCGGTGAACTCGTCGATGTTGGCCCGGGTACCGGGCCCGGCCGAGCGGGAGGAGATCGACGCGACTATCTCCGCGTAGTGGACGGGTGCCACGGCCGATACGGCGGCGACGATCGGGATGGTGGCCTGGCCGCCGCAGGTCACCATGTTGACGTTGGGCGCGTCGAGGTGTGCGTCGAGATTCACCGGCGGGACGACGTACGGGCCGAGGGCGGCGGGGGTGAGGTCGACGACCGTGCGGCCGAGGCCGCGCAGTACTGCGTCGTGGCGGCGGTGAGCACCGGCGGAGGTGGCGTCGAAGACGATCTCCACATCGGCGAACTCGTCCAGGGCGACCAGGCCGTCCACGCCCTGGTGGGTGGTGGCGATGCCCAGGCGGCGGGCCCTGGCCAGGCCGTCGGAGGCCGCGTCGATCCCCGCCAGTGCGGTGACTTCGAGGGTGTCCGAGAGCCGCAGCACCTTGATCATCAGGTCGGTGCCGATGTTGCCGGAGCCGATGATCGCGACCTTGGCCGGGTCAGGCATGGCTGTCCTCCACGCGTACGGAGAAGAACTCGGCCGCGTTGCCGCCGAGGATGAGGGCACGCTCGGTGTCACTCAGGCCGGGGCAGTCGCGGACGACCGCACCGGGCCGCTGTTCCCCCAGCGGGAAGGGGTAGTCGGTGCCGAGCATGACCCGGTCCGGTCCCATCACGTCGACGAGCAGCCGCAGTGCTCGCGGGTCGAAGACTGCGGAGTCGACGTGGAAGCGGCGCACGTACGCCGACGGCGGCTTGGGTGAGTCTGCGCGGACGAGGTCCCGGCTGTGCCAGGCGTTGTCCGCGCGGCCGAGCAGAAAGGCGAACGAACCACCGCCGTGGCAGAAGCACAGCTTCAGCGATTCCGGCAGCCGCTCGAACGAGCCGGCCAGCGTCATTCCCAGAATGCTGAGCTGGGTCTCGGCGGGCATGCCGACCAGCCACCGCAGCATGTGCGGGCGCAGTCGCCGGCCACCGGGCATGTCCCAGGGGTGGACGAGCACCGGCACGCCTTCGTGCGCACAGTGTGTGAGGAACGCGATGATGTCCTCGTCCGACAGGGAGCGGTCGCCGACGTGGTTTCCTATGTGGACCCCTCGGTGTCCGGCGGCCGCCGCGTTCGAGACCGTTTCGCAGGCCAGCTCCAGATCTTGCAGGGGTACCTGGCACAGCGGCAGCAGCCGGCCGGGCGCGTCGGCGCAGTACTGGAGAATGCGGTCGTTGACCAGGTCGCACCACTGTGCGGCACGGGCCGGCGGAGCGTCGTATCCGAACAGCAGCGGTGTGGACGATATGACCTGGGCGTCGACGCCGAGCGCGTCCATCTCGGCGACCCGCTGCGCCGGGTCCCACAGCGGACCCGTCACGGGACGGTACTCCTCGGCACCGCTCATCATCATTCCGGTGCCGTCACCGTGGACACGAAGCCACGGTGCGCCGACATCGCGGAGTATGCGGCTCTCCGGCCGCGATATCTGGGGGAAGACATGTGCGTGGACATCGATGACCGACAAGGGGCTCTCCGTTGGCCGGGTCAGGGGCGGGGTTCGGTACGCGGTCGCATCCGCTCGGGCCAGTGCCGCCCCGGATGCACGGAGCCGCAGTGCGGGCAGGTCCGGTCGCCGCCGTAGAACGAGTCGAAGACGGGCGGCAGATCGTCGACGATGGAGGTGAGCTGGAGCACGGAACGGTGCACGAGGCGATGGCAGTCGACGCAGTACCACTCGAAGGCGTCCCGCTCGCCCTCCGCCCGGGCGAACTCGACGACCAGGCCGATACTGCCCGGCTCGGGCCGCTGCGGGGAGTGCCGCACATGCGGTGGCAGCAGGAAGACGTCCCCTTCGTCGATCCGCACATCCACCGGTGGCTTGCCCTCGTCCTCCATGACGCGGAGCACCATGTTGCCGCGCAGCTGGTAGAAGAACTCTTCGAGCGGGTCGTCATGGAAGTCGGTGCGCTGGTTGGGGCCGCCGACCACGGTGACCATCAGGTGGGCGTCGCGCCAGACCTGGACATTGCCGACGGGCGGCTTGAGCAGTTCCTGGTGTTCGTCGATCCACCGGGCGAAGTTGAACGGCCGGCCGTTGGTGAGCTGTGGCAGGGCCATGGCGGTCTCCTCAGGGCGTGGCCTCGGGAAGGTGGGCCACACAGGCGATCTCGATGAGCAGGTGGGGGTGCGGGAGCTGGTGGACGGCGACGGTGGTGCGGGCGGGCCCGGTCTCGTCGAAGTACTGGGCGTAGATCTCGTTGTAGCCTCCGAAGTCGTTCATGCTGACGAGGTACGTGGAGATGGTGACGATGTCGCACAGGTCTCCACCCGCGGCGCGCAGCAGGTCGCGGATGTTCTCGATGACGGCGCGGGTCTGTTCACGGATGTCGAGAGTGGTGGTGCCCATCGCATCAGCGCTCGCCCCGGCGAACGACCCGTCCGGCCGCCGGGAGCTGGTCCCGGAGACGTAGACGATGTCACCGGCACGCTTGATGTGCGGGAAACGTCCGCGGGGCGGGGCCTTGCCCTGTACCAGGACGCCCGGATCGGTGCTCATCGGGTCGTCACCTCCACCTGGCCGAGCCGGGCTCCCAGGACCCTCACGTGCGCGGCTCGGGGGAGCGGTACGGCCTCGGTGGCCGCGCCTGCCAGTACCACGAAGCCTGGCTCCAGCGCGATGCCCGCCTCGCCCGCGAGGCGGGCCGCGGCCAGGAGGGAGCGCATGGGGTGGCCGAGGATGGCCGCCGAGGATCCGGTCGACACCGGGCGGCCGTCCCTCTCGACCAGCAGTCCGAGGTTGCCGAGGTCCAGACCGTCGAGGGCGCGCCAGGGGCCGACCCCGAAGCGGGCTGCCGAGGCGTTGTCGGCGATGACATCGGCGAGGGTGAACCGGAAGTCCTCGTAGCGTGAGTCGAGCACTTCGTGGGCGACGGCGACGCCGGCGACGGCACGGGCGGCCTCCATCGTTGTGGCCCGTCCGGACAGGGGACGGCCGAGCAGGAAGGCGATCTCGGGTTCGATTCGCGGGTGGATCAGGTCACCGGTGTCCAGGACCGCGCCGTCCTCGACCAGCATGGCATCGGTGAGCAGCCCCAGGATGACGTCATCGACACCCATCTGCGCCATCTTCGCGCGGCTGGTGAATCCCAGCTTGACGCCGATGAGCGACTCGCCGCGGGAACACCGCCGTTCGATCACCGCCCGCTGCACGGCGTAGGCGGTCCTGGTGCCGAACGGCTGGGTATCGGTGGGCCGGGGAGCGGTGCGGGTGCCGAGTGTGGCGGAGTCCAGCGTCCGGGCGAGTGCGGCGATGTCCGTTGGTGTCATCTCAGACCTCCTCGGCGGCGTCGGGTGCGAAGGCGACGCGGACGTCACCGAGTCCGTCGATGCGTGCCTCCAGTACGTCCCCCGCCTGCACCGGCACCATGGGTCCCAGCGCTCCGGTGAGCACGGTGTCGCCCGCGCGCAGCGGACGGCCGAGCCGTACGAGGGTGTCGGCCAGCCAGAGCGCGGCGTTCAGCGGGTGGCCGAGGCAGGCGGCGCCCGCTCCGGCGGACACCTGCTCGCCCCGGCGCTCCAGGACCATGCCGGCGAGGCGCAGGTCCACGTCGCGCAGCGGCACCGGGCGCGTACCGAGGACGTACCGGCCGCAGGAGGCGTTGTCGGCGACGGTGTCGGCGACGGTGATGTCCCACTCGCGGATCCGGCTGCCGCACACCTCGATGGCGGGCAGTGCGAAGGCGGTCGCACGCAGCAGATCCGTCAGGGTGTGCCGCTCATGGGTGAGGTCGTCGTCCAGGACGAGGGCGACCTCGGCCTCGGCCCGGGGCTGCTGTACCGCACCCGCGGGGATCTCCGCGCCGTCGGGCACCGCCATGTCGGCATAGAGCATCCCGCAGTCGGGGGTGTCGACACCGAGTTGTCGTTGCACGGCAGGCGACGTCAGGCCGATCTTTCGGCCCGTGAGTCTGCGCCCTTCGGCGAGCCAGTGCTCCGTCAGATGGTTCTGGACGGCGTACGCGGCGCCGATATCGCCGATCAGGTCGCGGACCGGTGCACAGGGCGTCCCGGTGGCGTGGGCGTCGAGCAGTCGGGCGGCCGCGGCTTCCACGGCGGTGGGCCCGTCGGCCCGGTTACGGCGTCCGGCTGGGGTTGGCGGGGTAGCGGTCATGCGATCACCTGGTCTCTGATGCAGCGTCAACCACAGGTCGCTCAGACCTGGAGGCACACGTTCACCGGCTCGGAGAAGAAGTCGAGGGAGTACTCTCCGCCTTCCCTGCCGATGCCGGAGTCCTTGCTGCCGCCGAAGGGGGTCCGCAGATCACGCAGGTTCCAGCAGTTGACCCAGACGACGCCGGCCTCGATGCGCGGCGCCACCCGATGGGCGCGCGACAGGTCGGTGGTCCACACCGTGGCGGCGAGTCCGTACCGGCTGTCGTTGGCCAGCCGCACCGCCTCCTCCTCGGTGTCGAAGGGGGCGACATGACAGACCGGGCCGAACACCTCCTCCTGTAGGACGCGGGAGCGCTGCGGAAGGCCGGTGAGCACCGTCGGTTCGACGTGGAAGCCGTTGTCGCGGGCGTCACCGAAGTGCGGGACCCCGCCGCCTGCGATGGTCTCGGCGCCCTCGTCGGCGGCCAGCCGGTAGTACGAGAGCACCTTGTCCCGGTGCCGGGCGGAGATCATCGGACCGTAGCCGGTCAGCTCCCGGGTCCGTTCGCCGAGCGCGGTGACGAACTCGCCGTAGACGGAACGCTCGACATACACGCGCTCCGTGCACAGGCAGATCTGTCCGGAGTGGGTGAAGGCCGAGCGGACAGTGCCGTCGACCGCCTTCTTCAGGTCGGCGTCGGCGAAGACGAGAGCGGGGTTCTTTCCGCCGAGTTCGAAGGAGACCGGTGTGAGGTGGGCGGCGGCGCCGCGCATGATGGCGGTGCCCGTGGCCGAGGCGCCGGTGAAGGCGATGGCGTCCACATCCGCGTGGGTGGTGAGCAACTCCCCCGCCCCGCCGGCCCCGCGACCATGCACCAGATTGAACGCGCCGGGAGGCAGTCCTGACGCGTCGATCACTTCGGCGAGCAGGGTGGCGGTGCTCGGTGTCTCCTCGGAGGGCTTGGCGACCACCGCGTTGCCTGCGGCGAGCGCCGGGGCGACCTTCCAGGTGAGCAGCAGCAGGGGGAGGTTCCACGGCGAGACCACCGCGACGACGCCGATGGGGCGCCGGACGGTGTAGTTCAGCGCCTGGCCGGTGCCGGTGCTCCAGCCGGGTACCGTCGTGAGGTGGGCACGCTCGGAGCGGCCGTACACCAGATCGGCGTAGGCGCGGAAGTTGCCGATGGCACGCGGAATGTCCATCGCGGCGGCCAGCTCACGCGGCTTTCCGGTGTCCAGCGCTTCAGCGTCGACGAACTCGTCGGACCGGGCCTCGATCCCCTCGGCGATGCGCCGCAGGGCGGCGGTACGGCCTTCGGCACCGGTCGCGCTCCAGGGGCCGCTCAGCGCGGCACGCGCTGCCGCGACGGCGGCGTCCACCGTCTCGCGGGTGGCCTCGGGGACCCTGCCGAGGAGGGATCCGTCGCGGGGAGCGACCAGTGGGAGCGTGTCGGCCGCATCGGTGTGCGGCAGGAAGGCGCCGCCCACGTAGTGCGCCGGATTCATCATGCCCACTCCTCACTTCCCGTCTCTGATGTGCGTACAGGAAGCATCAGCCGGGCGAACCATGCCCGTCCAATACCATTTCTCCTCGCCGCCATAGCCTCATCGGCATAGCGGCGGGTGAGGCCGGTCGGGGCCCGGCGCTCAGTCCGCGTCAGGCACCAGTGCCGCCGCGACGGTGCGCAGCGTCGCGAGCAGCTTCCGCGCGGACGGGCCGGGCGGCCTGTCGGCGGGCAGGGTGACCCCCACGCTGTGACCGATCGACTCCAGCGGCACGGGAAGCCTGGCCAGGCGCGGGTCGCCGTGGCCGATAAGGCTCGGCAGGGCCGCCACCACATGGGTTTCGACCAGCAGTTGACGGACCGTGAGGAACGAGGTGCACTCGATACGGTTCGCCGGGGGCGCCACCCCGTGGCGGATGAAGAACTCCTCCAGTTCGCGGCGCAGCGCCGTTTCGGTACCGGGCAGGATCCACGGAAACTCCAGCAACTCCCGCAGGTGGACATCATCCCGCCCGGCCAGTGGGTGGCCCGCCCCGACGGTGATCCTCACCGACTCGTCGTAGAGGATCTCGCGGGTGGTCGTCCCGCCTCTCGGCGAGGTCAGCCTGCCGAGGATCAGATCGATACGGCCGGCCTCCAGATCGACCAGCAGCGCCTCGGGCGTCGCCTCACGCACGATGACCGTCAGCAGCGGATGCTCGGTCTTGACGGCCGCGATGGCACGGGGCAGCAGCAGGTTCGAGCCCGCCAGGTGCGTACCGACGACCACAGTGCCCCGGTCGGCCTCGGCGATCTCAACCAGATGCCGGGCGGCCTGCGTCAGCTGTGCGAGAACAGCGCGGGCGTGGTCGGTGAACGCCACTCCGAAGACCGTCGGCTTGATCCCGCGCGGTCCCCGGTCGTACAGCGAGACACCGAGGATGGCCTCGAGGTCGAGCAGGCCGCGCGTCACGACCGGCTGCGTCACATGAAGGGCCGCCGCGGCTCCGACGACGCTGCCCTGTTCCGACAAGGCGTCGACCAGGATCAGATGGCGCAGCTTCAGGCGTCCGTCCAGGAGACGGGGTACGTCCATATCGGCCCCTCTGGCTCCACGGCCGGCACCTTCCGGGGACTGCCGTGCCCG
>NZ_JBSGUP010000060.1:0-23198 GCF_053607985.1 Streptomyces sp. NPDC055078 | reverse complement strand
GCCCGGGGATCGGCACCTAACTGCCGGGCGGTGTACGACCCGTGCCGGTCGGCTGCCGGGCCCGGGGCACCCGCCGGGCCCAGGTCACGCAGCGAGCCGGGGCACACAGCGGGCCGGGTCACCCGCCAGCCCCGGGGCACACAGCGAACCGGGTTACGCAGCGGGCCCGCGTCACGCGAGGACGGACCGGGCCACCAGGGGCACCCCGAAGGCCGCTCTCGTGGACGCCCCGATCTCCCCGAGGCGCACCAGGCCGCCGGCGCCCGAGCGACCCCGCCACCGGCTACCCGGGCGCCGCCAGTTCCGCCCACACCGTCTTGCCCGGTGCGCCCGTGACACGGACGACACCCCAGTCCAGGCAGAGCCGCTGGACGATGAACATGCCGTGGCCGCCCGGGCGTCCGGCCCGGTGCGGGGTGCGGGGGGCGGGGTGGCCGGTGCCTCGGTCGGTGACCTCAAGCCGCAGCACCTTGCCGTCGCAGCCGACCTTCAGCTCTTCGGGGCCCTCGGCGTGCAGACAGGCGTTGGTGACCAGTTCGGAGACGACCAGCAGCACGTCCTCGGCCGCCGCCCGGCGGTCGGCCGTGGCGGCGGGGAGCCAGCCCCAGTCGTACAGCGCCTGGCGGGTGAAGTCCCGGGCCAGCGGCACGATGCCGCTGGCACTGCCCAGGGCAAGGCTGCGCAGCGGCCCTGTCGGTGTCCCGGAGGAGGGGACGCCGCCGACGACGCTGTCCGGCTCGGGGCCGAGGTCGCCCGGCTGCTGCGGCCGGGTGGTGCTCATCAGCGCTTCACCTCACCGATTCACCAGTTCGCCATGTGATTCCACGTCACTGCTTCACGATCGCCGCATGCACCGCACGCGCCGCATGCCACGCCACTGCTCGTACTCAGAGTGCCGGACTTCCGGCGCTCCGCGGGGGCTCCGCGGAGGTTCTCCTGCCCGGCGAAGAGGTGACAACACTCACTACGCCGACAGCGGAGTTCCTGGCGCGATGGCCGGGCATATGCCTCGGGCCACCGTCAGCCGGACAGGGCGTCTTCCAGGGTCTCGTGCACGGTGAAGACCGCCTCCGCTCCGGTGATCTCCAGCACCCGGGCCACCACGGGCAGCATCCCGGCCAGATGGACCCCTCCCCCGGCGGCTTCCGCCTTCAGCCGGGCGGCGAGCATCACATTCAGCCCGGTCGAGTCGCAGAACTCCAGCCGCGAGCAGTCGATGACCAGCCGGGACCGCCCCTGCGCGAGCGCGCTCTCCAGAGGAGCGCTCAGCAGTTCGGCGGTGTGGTGATCCAACTCACCCGCCGGTTTCACCACTTCGCTCTCGCCCTCGGTCCGAACCTCGACCTGTAGCCGGCCACGGTTCGCGCTGCCGACCGTACCGCGGTCCATGTCCGACCCTCTTCGCCGTGCCACCGGCGGGCCCTCGCCCACGCGATGACGTCCACTGTGATGTCCGCCACCGGTCGTCCACCGCGATTTTCCGCGCCGTCCGCACCCGGTGACTTACGCCTGAACATTACGCCTTTCTCTACGGGCGCGGGCCACCGGAACTCCCCGCTAAATCAGGCATAAAGGACAATTACCACTTGCAGCCGTTCCAGTGAGCGGGTAGGTCTGTTAGGGAACACGAACGACACGAGACAACGACCGATCCACGACCGGCTTTGGAGGCGCCGCTCACCGCAGCGCAAGTATGGGCACCGGCAGCCATATGCCGAGAACGATGGAGGAGACCATGTCACCCCGGCTCGACGCACCGCGTATACCCACATCCGCGCCGTCGGCACCCGCACCCGCCACCACCGCGCCACAGGCTCCCCCCGCCACCGGCACGACTGTCCACCCAGCGGTTCCCGCAAACCTCGCCGCATGTCCGGACCCCGAGGTCCACGACAGCCCGGAAGGGCCGGCGAGCCCCGAGGGTCTGGAGGGTCTCCCCGAGATCCCGCCCTTCGAGGACGTGGCACCGCTCAGCGCCCGCGCGCTGTCCAAGACGCTCTTCGGCCGTCTCGAACTGCTCGAAGAAGGCACCCATGACCACGCGTACGTCCGCAACACCCTCGTCGAACTGAATCTGGCGCTCGTCAAGTTCGCCGCCTCCCGCTTCCGCTCCCGCAGCGAGCCGATGGAGGACATCATCCAGGTCGGCACCATCGGCCTGATCAAGGCGATCGACCGCTTCGAGCTGAGCCGGGGTGTGGAGTTCCCCACCTTCGCGATGCCGACCATCGTCGGCGAGATCAAGCGCTTCTTCCGCGACACCTCGTGGTCGGTACGCGTCCCGCGCAGGCTCCAGGAGCTGCGCCTCGACCTCGCGAAGGCCGGTGACGAGCTGTCCCAGCGGCTTGACCGCTCCCCCACCCCCGCCGAACTGTCCGACCATCTCGGCATCGGCACGGACGAGGTCGTCGAGGGCATGGCGGCGAGCAACGCGTACACCGCCAGTTCCCTGGACGCCCGCTCCGACGGCGACGGCGACGAGTCCGACAGCACCCTCGCGGACCGCATAGGCTATGAGGACCACGGGATCGAGGGCATCGAGTACATCGAGTCCCTCAAACCCCTGATTGCAAGTCTTCCGCCACGGGACCGTAAAATTCTGTCCCTTCGTTTCGTCGCCGGCATGACGCAGTCCGAGATCGGTGAGGAGCTGGGCATCTCTCAGATGCATGTCTCCCGACTGCTCTCCCGCACCCTGATCAAGCTGCGGAAAGGGCTGACGCTGGAGGAGTGAGCGGGGTACGCACGACCTGCCGGGACAGGGCCCCTTGCCGTCAGGGAGGGGCCCTCCCCCGTTATTGACGGGGCAGTCCGGATTGGTCCACATTGAGCGCGGGGTTAGTGGGGGGACAGCAATGGCTCTTGGGGAGGGCTGCCGGTCCGCGTACACAGCACTGGAAGAGCTGATGCGCCGACGCCTGGGCAGAGAATGTCTGTATGTACCGTCATGCCGTCTCGGGCTCTATGTGGCCCTGCGCCACTGGTGCCCGCCGGGCGGGCGGGTGCTGATGTCACCCGTCAACGACGATGTGATCTTCTTCGTGGTGCTCGCCGCCGGGCTGCGGCCCGTGCAGGCGCCGCTGCGGGCCGAGGACGGTTCCCTCGATGTCGCGGCCGTGCCCGACTCCGTATGGTCCGGGCTCTCCGCTGTGCTCACGACCAATCTGTACGGCAATCCCGACCCCGCCGACGAGCTGCGCGCCCGCTGCGACCGGCTGGGCATCCCGCTGCTGGAGGACGCGGCCCACGCGATCGGCAGCGAGGTCGGCGGACGGCCCGTGGGGAGCTTCGGCGACGCCTCGGTCTTCAGTCTCTCCAAGCACACCGGGGCCAAGACCGGCGGCTTCCTCGCCATCGGGGACCCGGCGCTGCGGGAAACGCTGGAGCGGGCCAGGGACGAACTCCTCCAGCCGGCCCGGCTGTCGGGCGAGCTGGCGTACGGTCTGCGGCCGTACGCCGAGGCGGGGGTCCGGGGGCTGCGGCTCACCGGAGCGGCCCGCGCCGCCCTGCGGCTGCTCGGTCTTGAGGAGCGCGAGGAGATCCGGATGCCGCTGCGGCCCGGTGAGCTGAAGGACGCCCTGGTGAACGCGCCCGCGCTGACGGACCTCAACTCCTGGATCCGGGTGGATATGCACGACTACCGGCGCAGACCGGGCGGCGTACGGCTGCGGCGCACCGAGCGGCTGCTGTCCCGGCTGGACGGCAGGCTCACCGCCTGCCGCGCGGGCACCCGGCGGCTGCTGGACTCGCGGTGGGCGCTGCCGGCCCCCGGGCCCGTACAGCCGCTGTTCCGGGTGCCGCTGCTGGTCGAGGACCGGAACGCGGCGATGGCGGCGCTCGCGCGGCACCGAATAACCACCGGCTATCTCTACGATCCCCCGCTCGACACCTATGCGGGCGAGGTCTTCACCGACCCGTCGCCCGCGCCCGATAAGGCCGCGTGGTTCGCCCGGCACGCACTGCCCGTCGACCCGCTCCGGGCGGATCAGGTGATGTCGATACTGCACGGCGCCGGAGTCCGGCCCGCACCCCCCGCACCCGCCACGCCCACCGCACCCGCCGCACGACCGCCGGCACAGGACGAGACCGGTGTCTGAGACCATGCGGCTGCGCAAGCCGTCCGATCTCGACCCCGGCAGTCCCACCGGCCCTTCCGGCCCCTCTGGGCAGGACGGCGAACCGGACGGGACGGCCGCCGACGCGGCGGCGGACTCCCACTCCAGCGACTCGATGTTCCGCAACGCCTACGCCCTGATGCTCTCCACCGGCGTCTCCGCCGCGCTGGGCCTCGGGTTCTGGCTCGTCGCGGCCCGCTACTACACCAAGGAGGCCGTCGGCGAGGGCTCCGCGGCCATCGCCGCCATGCGGCTGCTCGCGTCCATCACCGCGACCACGATGATCGGCGCGGTGGTGCGCTATGTGCCCAGGGCCGGGCGCTCCACCGGACCGCTGGTGTGGCGGACGTACGCGTTCAGTTCGCTGGTGGTCTTCGTCGCCTCGGTGGTCTTCCTGCTGACGCTCGATCTGTGGGGGGAGTCGTACGCGCCGCTCGCCGGGCTCTGGCCCGGGCTGTTCTTCATCGCGGCCTGTATCGGCTGGGCGCTGCTGACCCTTCAGGACGGGGTGCTGACCGGGCTGCGCAAGGCCGTCTGGGTGCCGGTCGGCAACGCCGTCTTCTCCATCGGCAAGCTGATCCTGCTGGCCGCGTTCGCGACCGCGCTGCCCGTGCTGGGCATCTTCGTCTCCTGGGCGGCGGCCATGGTGCTGTCCGTGCTGCCGCTGGCCTGGCTGATCTTCCGCAAGCTCATCCCCGGGCAGGCCGCCGCCGACCGCGACCGCGAACCGCCCCGGCTGAAGGAGATCGGCCGGTTCCTCGCGGGGGACTCGGTCGGCTCGCTGTTCTCGCTGGCGATGATCAATCTGCTGCCGGTGATGGTCGCCGTCCACTTCAGCGCCGAACACAACGGCTTCTTCTACATCGCGTACACCGTCGGCGGGACGATGGAGTTCATGGCCATCAACATGGCCTCGTCGCTGACCGCGCACGCCTCGCACAACCCCGAGTCGCTGGCCGCCGGGGTGCGCGGGGCGCTGCGGCGGATGGCGGTGCTGCTGGTGCCCGTCGTGCTGATCCTGGTCGCGTTCGCCCCGCAGATCCTCGCCCCCTTCGGCGCCGCGTACGCGGAGAACGGCACCACCGTGCTGCGGCTGCTGGCCGCCGCCGCGCTGCCGCGCGTCGTGGTCGAGCTGTACATCGGGGTGCTGCGCGTCCAGGGGCGTACGGGCATGCTCGCCGTTCTCCAGGGCTCGATGTGCGCCCTGGTGCTGGGCAGCGCCTCGATGCTGCTGGGCCCGGCGGGGATCGCCGGCGCGGGGTGGGCGATGCTGGGGTCGATGCTGCTGATGGCGCTCGTCTCCGCGCCCGGGCTGCGCGCCGCGCTCTCCACCCGCGAGCCCCGGCCGTCCCCGCTGGCCCGGCTGCTGCGCCGGGGGGCCGGGAGCGAGGTCGAGTACGGGACCAACTGGGCCCGCAAGGCCGCCGAGCGCCGTGAGGCGGCGGAGGAGTACGCCAAGGAGTACGGCGACGACTGGGCGCGGCAGACCATGTATCTGCGCGGGGCGCACGACGACACGGCCACCCCCGCCTTCGGCATCCCGATGTATGTGCCGACCCGGTCCAGGTCCGCCGAGGCCGGGGGCGCCGCGACACCGCCGCCGGAGCCGGCCTCGGTCTCCGATGTGGTCGAGGGGCGGATCGCGGCGACGCTGTGGTCGCTGCTCGGGCTGGCCGCCGTACTGTTCTGGGGGCCGCTGCTCAACGCCCCGGACGTCGGGCTCGACGGTCTGTCCGGCACCGAGCTGCTGAAGTCGCTGCCGCCGGTCACCGTCACCGCGGCCGTCCTGCTGATCGTGGTGCAGAGTGCCGCGCTGTCGCTCCTGCGCCCGCGCCCGGGGCTGCTGGGCACCGGGATGCTCCTCACTTTCGCCGCGCTGCACAGCGCGCCCGCCACCCTCGGCTGGGAACCGGAACCCGTCGAGGGCGCGTGGTACGAGACACTGGCGCGTCTCCTCGCGTCGGCCGGGGGGCTGGAGTCCACCGAGACGCTGCTGCGGTGGCTGCCGGCCGTCTGCCAACTGCTCTGCCTGGTCGCCGTCCTGGCGATCGTGCGGACGGCGGGGCTTCCGGTCGCCGCGCAGTGGGGTGCACTCTGGGTTCTCGCGGTCTGCGGCTGGGCGCTCCAGCGGTCGCTGGCACCGGTCGCGCTGCCGCTTCAGCTGGTCCTCACCTGTGTGGCGCTGGCACTCATCTGGATACGCGCGGCGCGTTCGACGCCGTCAAGGAACTGAGCTACCTGGGGTGAAGCGTGCAACATCCAGCCACTGAATCAGGGAGATCCGTGGCGCCCCCCGGAGGGACCCCCGTGGACCAGCCCACGGTGGGTCTCTCCGTCGCCGCGCTGCGCGCGGCCCAGGCGGCGCGTACCGGGGGCGCTGTGGGTTCCGAGGGAGCTGAGGGAGCCGAGGGTGGGGAGGCGATGGATCAGCCCACCATGAATCTGTCCGTGGCCGAGTTGCGCGCGGCGGTGACCGACCGGTCCCGCTGGGCCGGTTTCGCGCGCCTGGCGGCGCCGCTGGCGCTCGCCCTGGTGCTGTGGGCGGTCGGCGTGGCGACCACCGATGTCTCCGAGCTGAGCGACTACGGGCTCTTCGCCGAGCTGCCGGTCGTCTTCTGGGCCGGTCTGGTGGCGCTGACCGCCGGTTTCTGGTTCGTCGTCCGGGACCCCAGGCGAAGCAACTGGTGGCCGTTCGCGTACACCTTCGGTCTGCTGCTGATGGAGCGCGCCACCCAGGCGGTCGTCTACCCCACCCCGTTGTACTCCTGGGCGTGGAAGCACGACGCGGTCATCGAGCATCTGAACACGGCGGGCCGGCTCCAGCGCGGGGCCGAGCTGGGCGATATGGCCGTGTACGACCAGTGGCCCGGGTTCTTCGCCGCGCAGGCGGCGTTCGTGAAGCTCACCGGCGTGGAGAACGCGCTGACGTTCATGGCCTGGTGGCCGCTGTTCTCCAGTCTGCTGCTGCTCGCGCCGCTGCTGCTGATCTACCGCACCTTCACCCAGGACCGCCGGTTCATCTGGACCGCGGTCTGGATCTTCTACGCGGCCAACTGGGTCGGCCAGGACTACTTCTCGCCCCAGTCGCTGGCGTTCGTGCTGTATCTGGCCGTCATCGCCGTCGCGCTGCGCCGGGCCGAGCGGCCCGCGCGGGGCAGACGCTCCCGGCAGGTGGTGTGGATCGGGCTGCTGGTGCCGCTGATCGCCGCCATCGTGATCGCGCATCAGCTCACTCCGGTGATGCTGGCGGCGGCGCTCGGCGCGCTGCTGCTGATGCGGCGCTACCGCGACTGGACCCTGCTGCTCACCCTGATGCTGCTGTTCCTGTCCTGGAATCTGACCGCCGCTCTGCCGTATCTGCGCGAAGCCGTGCCCGACATGATCGAGTCGTTCGGCAAGGTGGCGTCCAACCTGGAGCGCGGATACGGGTCGAAGCCGACGGGCTCCGGGGCGCTGTTCGTGTCCTGGACCGCCCGGCTGCTGTCGGCTGCCGTGGTGATGCTCGCCGTCGTCGGGGTGTGGCGCGGCGGGAAGCTGCTGCGGCACCGGGCCCGGCCGCTGCTGCTGCTGGCGGGGGTCCCGCCGCTGCTGGCCATCGCCAATGGCTACGGCAGCGAAATGATCTTCCGGGTGCTGATGTTCATGCTGCCCGCGCTCAGCTTCTTCGCCGCCGCCGCGCTGCTGCCCCCGGCCCGGCCGCTGGCCGCCGAGCCCGGTGGCGCCGGGGCGCCCCGGCCCGCGAAGGGCATCCGTTACGGGCTGGTGCCCGCCGTGGTGCTGGTCACCCTCACGGCGCTGTTCGTGCCCAGCTACTCGGGCAAGGACCGGCTCAGCTACTTCCCGCCGGAGGAGGTGGCGCTGGTGCAGCAGGTGTTCGACAAGGCGCCGAAGGGTTCACTGGTCGTCGCCGCGCACCGCAACTACCCCCTCGCGTACGATTCCTACTGGAATGTCCAGCACTACTGGTTCCTCGACGAGCCCAAGGTCCATGTCGAGAAGATCCTCAAGGACCCGGCGGGCACCCTCGCCAGGGACATGGGATCGGTGGAACCACCCGGAAAGGCGTACTTCCTGCTCACCCGTGGCCAGCTAGCGAACTCCGAGATGAACGGCATGCTCACGGGCGACCAGCTCCGCTCCATCGAGAAGTCCGTCGCCGCGTCCCCGCTCTTCGAGCGGATCGGCCGCAATGAGGCGGGCGTCATCTACGAACTGAAGCGCGGCCCGGCCGCCCCCGAAGCCACGACCAAGGGGAGGACCTCATGACACCGCAGTCCCGTCAGACGATGGTTCTCCGGGTGCTGCCGTCCTTCGTGGGCTGGTGCGCCATCGGCGCCACCGCCCTGCCCGCGGCCTCCGTGCTGCGGTTCACGCCCGTCGCCCTGTTCCTGCTCGCCGGCCCGGGGGTCGCCGTACTGCGCGTCTGCGGCCCTGCCCTGACGCGCCATCGCGCCGTCAAGCCGGTGGAGAGCTGGGACGGCGGCTTCGAGCGTGACTCCGACCGACTGGAGCAGCTGATCCTCGTGATCACGCTGAGCCTGAGCGCCGCCGTCATCTGTTCCACCGCGCTGATCGCGGCGGAACAGTTCAGCGGTCTGCGCGTGCTCGCGCTGCTCACCCTGCTGACGATGCTCGCGGCCTGCTGTCCGCAACTGCCCGGTGGCAAGCACCGGGGGCACACGGCATCGCCACCCCAGAAAGGCCGACCTCTGTGATCCAGCCCCGACGCCCTGAACCAGGGGCGCCAGGCATGTCTCGCAGCCCGCGCGCCCGGCGGCGGCTGTGGACCCTGTCCGCGGCCGGCGCCGTCGCCGCACTGCTCGTGGGCGCCCTCGCCTTCCAGAACACCTCCGGCGACGACGAGAAGAACCCGGCGGACGACCCCAGATGCCGTGCCACGAAGCTGCTGGTCCCGGGGTGCGGCGCCTGGTTCGGCGCGTACGTCAGACACGAGAAGCCCGACCTTGAGGAGAAGGTCCTCGCCTACGAGAAGCGCATCGACCGCAAGCTGGACATCGTCTACACGTACCACGACATGTCCACCGACGGTCTGGAGGGCCAGCTCCTCACCGACCAGGAGAAGCGGGTCGGCGAGGACCGGATGCTGCTGCTCTCCTGGGAGAGCATGTGGTGGGGCGGCACCAAGGCGCAGCAGCCGAGGTGGGAGCAGATCGCCTCAGGTTCGCTCGACAGCACCGTGATCGACGTCCAGGCCAAGCGGATCAAGAAGTACGGGAAGCCGGTCTTCCTCTCCTTCGACCAGGAGATGGATCTGCGGGTGCCGGCCAACGGTACGCCCGCGCAGTACGTGGCCGCGTACCGGCACATCCACGACCGATTCCGTGAGCTGGGCGTCACCAATGTGGTGTGGACCTGGACCATCACCGGTTACGCGGGCAACAACGCGCTCTTCCCGCAGCTGTACCCGGGCGACAAGTACGTCGACTGGGTCAGCTACAACCAGTACAACTACTACAAATGCCACAAGACGAAGTGGCTGACCTTCGAGCAGACCCAGACCGCGGCCCACGCCTGGATCCGCAAGAACATCTCCGCCACCAAGCCGATGATCCTCTCCGAGTTCGGCACGGCCGACGAGCCCGCCAACCCCTCCATGCAGGCGGACTGGTACAAGGAGGTCCCCCGCGTGGTGAAGGGCCTGGAGGGCGTCAAGGGGGCCCTCCAGTGGAACTGGCGCGACCCGGGCCCGCACTGTGATCTGTCGCTCGCCCGCGACGAGTCCTGGAAGGCCCTGAAGCAGGCCGGCGCCGACCCCTACTTCAACCAGAACCTGCCACCGGTGATCACGGACTGAGGGGAGGGACCGGGTTGGAGCTGGCGATCGAGAGCCGGGCGTCGGAGCTGCCGTACATCGAACGGGTGTGGCGCAGCCGCAGCGATGGCGCCGGCCGGATGATGTCCGTGGCGACCTCGCACTGGGAGCTGGTGTTCTGGGAGCGGCTCGGGCAGGTGTGGGCGGCCGTGCAGGGGCCGGAGCCGAGTGCCTCGCGGGCGCCGGTCCCCGGGGACGCCGCGTTCTTCGGGATCACTTTCGCGCTGGGTACGTCGATGCCGCACATCCCGGTCAGCGGTCTGGTGGGCGGCAGCGCGGCGATCCCCGATGTGACGCGGCGCTCGGTGTGGCTGAAGGGCTCCGCCTGGCACGTCCCCGGCTACGACAACGCGGAGGCGTTCGTCCGGCGGATGGTGCGCGAGGGCATCGTGGACCTGGACCCGGTGGTGCCCGCCGTACTCGGCGGCGCCCGCCCGGACGTCTCGGAGCGCACCCTGCAACGGCGCTTCGTCGCGGCGACCGGCCTGACCCGGGGCGCCGTCCGGCAGATCCACCGCGCCCGCCGGGCGGCGGTGCTGGTCCAGGAGGGCGTGCCAGCCCAGGAGGTCGTGCACCGGCTGGGGTACTTCGACCAGCCGCATCTGGCGCGGTCCCTGAGCAGATACGTCGGGCGGACCGCGACCGAGCTGACCGCGCCGGACCCGGCGGAGCCACTGTCGCTTCTGTACAAGCCCTGACGTCCGGCGCGCGCCTACTGTTCCTGATGTGGCCGAAGGGGCCGACCGGGCGGGACCGGAAGGCCCGGGACTCATCCGGGACCGGAAGGCCCGGGACTCATCAGGGAGGAATCATGCGCAAGGTTGTTTCGGGTCTGTTCGTCTCGCTCGACGGTGTCGCCGAGTCGCCGGACCAGTGGCAGTTCGCGTTCGACGAGGAGATGGGCGCGGCGCTGACCACCACGCTGGAGACCGCCGACACGATCCTGCTGGGCCGGGTGACGTTCACCGAGTGGGCCGGGTACTGGCCGACGGTGACCGACGGCGAGGACGCCGGTTTCGCGCGGTGGATCAACAGCTCGCCCAAGTACGTCGTCTCGTCGACCCTGGACAGTGTCGACGACTGGGGGAACAGCACCCTCGTCAAGGGTGATCTGGCGACCGCCGTCCAGGAGCTGAAGGCGGGCGAGGGCAAGGACATCACCGTCGCGGGCAGCCCGACGCTGGTGCGCTCGCTGCTGGAGCGGGATCTGCTGGACGAGCTGGTGCTGCTGATCCACCCGGTGGTGGCCGGCGAGGGGCGCAAGAAGCTGTTCGCCGACGACGCGGCGCTGAAGAAGCTGGAGCTGGTGAGCGCCGTGCCCACCAGCAGCGGGGTGATCATCGCGACGTACCGCCCGGCGCGCTGAGCCGACCGGAAGACGGACGGGGGGCGTACCGGGGCCGCCGGGAGGCGGACCGGGCGGGGTCAGCCCGCGAAGACCGGGCCCTTCAGCAGGGCGCGGGTCTGGCGGTAGAGGCGCCAGCCGACGGTCTGGAGGGAGTCACGGAACGGCGCGACGGGGGCGCCCCGGCCCTCCATCCAGGACTCGATGTCGGCGACCGTGTGCGTACGGCGCAGAATGAGCCGGGCGATGCGGTACGCCTCGTCGGTCTGCGAGCTGAGGGCGTGGCGGACCGCGACGGCGGAGACATAACCCTCGCGCAGTGCCGCCTTGCGCACCCGGCGGCTGTTGTAGCCGTGCGGGTAGGCGAGGTGGGTCACCTCATGGCCCAGCTCGTCCTCCAGGGCCTTCTTGGGCTCGCGCAGCTCATGGCGGAGTGCGGCGGCCGGAAGGGTGTCGAGCTGGGGGTGGGTGTCGGTGTGCGCGCCGACCTCCATGCCGTACTGCTCAAGCAGCGGCACCTGGGAGAGCGTCATCATCGGGGCCGGAGGCAGCAGACTGCGCCGGCCAGGGGTGATCGCCCCGGTGGTCAGATACGCCGTCGAGGGCAGCGACCGCGCGGCGAGCGCCTCGGCGGTCGGCCCCGGCAGATCGGCGAACCCGTCGTCGAAGGTGAGGATCACCGGCCGCTCGGGCAGCGGCTTCCCGCCCGCGAGATGCGTGGCGAGAGCGCTGATCCGCACGGGGGTGCGCCCGCTGGCGACCACGGCGTCGAGCTGGGCGGCGAAGTCCCTCGGGGTGACGGTGAACTCCGCGATCCACTCCGGCGGATCGTCCATGACGGCGTGGTACAGCAGGACGGGGATACGGGGCGCCCTCGCCCGGCTGCCGTCGTCGGTCATCTCATTTCCTTCCTGTCCCACGGCAGGGGTACGCCCCTCACTCGCCGCCGTGCCTTCACGTATCCGATCGGCCCTGCCAGCATGCCCCGCCGTTCCAGCCGTGAGAGATGACGCGGCCAGGGGTAGTCCTGTGCGCCGTGGGCACCGGGGACGGCAGCGTCGCCGGATTCACGGTGAGCGGTGATCGTACGGGCATGTGCGAGCCCGCGGGGCAGTTTCCGCAGCAGCGCGGGGAGCATCGCCGGGCGGCGGACGAGCAGGGCCGTGAGATACGCGGTGAGTCCGGCCCCGTATCCGTACGCCTGGTTGGTCAGATCCTGCCAGGTCTCACGGTGGTGGTGCCAGACCAGGGCCTCGGGCGAGTAGCGCAGCCGGTGTCCGGCGGCGAGCACCCGGACGAAGGCGTAGAGGTCGTCGCCGCCCCTGGCGGGGGTGCCGGTGCCGGTGGCCGGGTCGAAGCCGCCGACGGCCCGCAGCGCGTCGGCGCGGAAGGCCATATTGGCTCCGGAGCCGAAGCTCCCGGCGGTGAAGGGGAAGAGCGGCTCGTCGGCGGGCGGATCGGCCGGGTCGTAGAGGCGCGGTGCGAACCCCTTGGCGAAGCCGCCGTGGCTCTCCAGCAGGATCTGCGCGGGGGTGCCGAGCTTCGCGGGCAGGATCAGCCCCGTCGTGCAGCCGAGGCCGGGGTCGGTGGCGAAGGGCGCGGTGAGGGCGGTGAGCCAGTGCGGGTCGGCGATGACATCGTCGTCGGTGAAGGCGATGACCTCGCCCCCGGCGACGGCGACCCCCCGGTTGTGCGCGATGGCGAGCCCCGGCACGGACTCGCGCACATAGCGGACCCGGCCCGCGTACTTCCCCTCGACCAGGTCCTCGGTGGCGCTGGTCGCGGGCGCGTTGTCGACCACGACGATCTCGAAGTCCGGGTGGTCCTGCGCGAGCAGCGAGTCGAGCGCGCGGGCGAGCTGGTCGGCGCGCTCGCGGGTGGCGACGACCACACTGGTCCGGGGCGGCGCGCTCTCCCCCGGTCCCGCCGGCTCCGGCGAGCCGCCCCGGGCGAGCAGGGCGCGGGCCTCGGCGGCGACGGCGTCGGCCGCGTTCTTGCCGGGCGGGACCCGGCACACGATGGTGGCGACGGGGCGTCCGCGCAGCCGCACCAGCGCGTAGACATCGCCGCCGATGCCCGAGCCCGAGCCGGAATCGGTACCAAAACCGGTGCCGGTGCCTGCGCCAAGGCCGGTGCCCGTGCCTGCGCCAAGGCCGGTGCCCGTGCCGGAGACGGAGCCTGAATCGGTGCCGACGGCGGGGCCGAAGGCCAGGACGGCGCCCTCGGGCCCGTCCAGATCGAGCTGGGCGACCTGGATGGGCGCGAGTTCGGGTGGGTTGTTCATACGATTTCCTTGCGTGAATGGAGCGTACGGCCGGTCGGTGCCCAGGCCGTCAGTTGCCGCGCAGCCGGGCGATCCGGTTGAGCGCCTGCCGCGCGTATCCGGCCAGCCGTGGTCTGCCGCGTACGAAGCCGTGGGCGCGGCGGGCGGGTTCCCGGCTCAGCCGGTACAGGGCGGCTCCCGTGCCCGGCCGGGTCGAGAAGCCTTCGCGGACCCGCAGCCGGCCGGTTTTCAGGGAGTCCTTGTACTCGGCCGCCCCCCGGCCCATGTCGAGCATTCCGATGCCTTCCGCCGCCGCGGACCGAGCCATCCGCAGGTGCAGTATCAGCCCTGGTGAGTATTTCGCGAATTCCGGGTCGTACGCCGGAAACCAGCAGGAGAGCACGGTGCGCGAGCGGAGGCCGAAGTGGGCAGCCACCGGCCGCCCGCCCGCGTAGAGCACGGAGAGCACTCCGGAGCAGCCGGGGGCGCGGGTCTCGTGCAGCAGCCGTACGAGGGTGACGATCCACTCCTTCGCGAACCGGTCGCGGCGGCCGGTTCTTCGGTACTGCGCGGACTTCCACTCGATCAGGGTGCGCAGCGCCGCGGGGTCGCGCTCGTCGAAGACGAACCGCACCTCGCCCTCCTGGCGGCCGAGTCTGCGCTCCTTGGCGAGGGTGGTCCTGAGGAACTTGGGCGACTGGGTCCGCAGCGTCTCCTCGTATGCCTCGTACCCCTCGCCGACGTCGATGACCGGGGAGTCGAACTCCTCGGAGGCGGCGGGTTCGAAGAGTTCCTGGCCCGCTTCGAGATTGTCGAACTCCCAGGTGGCCAGGGAGCAGGCCCCCAGCAACTCCCGGCTGGTGATCTCCAGGCCGGGGCGCAGGACCGCGCCCTGGCAGTCGGAGACACCGAGGCCGATCGCCCGCCCACGGCCGAGCGGACCGCGCTCGTACGGGAAGAATCCGGCCGCCTCGCCGTCCTGCCAGAGCACCGCGACCCGGGCGGCGGGCCGGACCCGGCCGACGGTGAGGGTGAATTCGGGCTCCATGAAGGGACTGGCGGGCGAGCCGGTCTTGGTACGCAGCTCGCGCCATGACTCTATCTCGCCGTCGTCAAGCTCATCGGGCTTCACCACACGGATGTGCACACCCTGAACGCGCGCACCACAATTCTTCACACCGCTCACCATGACCCCCCGGTCCGTCCCCCAGTGCACTGTCCCCGGAAGGACGGTACCGGCCGCTCAAGCGGCTGGGTAGGCACCCCAGCCCATCTTGTGGCGGATTCGTGAAGATGAGGAAAGACGAAGGTGAGACGACGGGGAGACGAAGGGGAAACGACGAGGGACAGGAGATGCGAGGTGCGGGTGATACTCATGTGGCGGGTGGGCCTACCATGAATCCGGGTGCGGCGCAGCACCAATCTCATGTGAGTTGGCCAACTGATATTCGAACGTGCTCTGTTGATCGTAGGATTCTGACTGCTCCCGATCCCCAACGGGAGTCCGGTGTGTCCTGGTAGGGCGCAGTCTTCGTGAAGGGCTCGGTCTTCGTGGTCGTGGTCTACAGAAGCGTCGTGTCGAGCCGATCGGGCGGATCGCAGCGATCGAGCCGATCGGGCGGGACGAGGCGATCGTGGTGAGCCGGGCCGGTCAGTGCCCTCCGGCCGCGCACGGCGAAGCGGCGACGGGCGGCATATCCAGGAGCACGCGGACCGGTCCGGTGGTGTGGTGGCCCCTCGCCGGGCTCCTCGCCGTCGCGGCGGGCGCCTATCTCACCCACCGCTACACCGGCACGGAGTTGCGCCAGACCCTGGCCTGGGCGTGCGCCGCCGTCGCGGTACTGGCGCTCTGCTGGGCGCTGACGCTGTTAAGGCTGCTGCGGATCGAGCGCTCCCGGCACGGCGCGGACCGCCGTACCGCCGACGCGCGGGCCGCCGAGATCGCGCATCTCGCGGCCGTCCGGCTGCCCGCCGTCGCCGAACGGCTGCGCGCGGGACAGCGGCTGGACACGGTGCCCGGACAGCTCTCGCCGACCGCCGACATCGGCGAGGAGTTCGAACGGGCGCTCGACGTGATCATCGAGGCGGTCGGCTCCGAGGACGCGGTGCGCCGGGAGCGCGGCCTGCGGGACTCCGTCCAGGCCGCCTTCGAGTCCGTCGCCCGCCATATGCACGCCATGGCCACGGTCCAGCAGCAGGTACTCGACCGGGTCGAGCAGAGCATCGAGGACCCCCGGCTGATGGCCGAGGTGATGCAGGCCGACCACGCCGCCGCGCAGCTGACCCGCAAGGCGCAGACCCTGCTGGTGATGTGCGGCATCTGGCCCGCCCGGCGGGAGACCCGGCCGGTCTCGCTCTACGACTGTGTACGGGCGGCGCAGTCCCGGATCGTGGAGTTCACCCGCGTCGAGGTGCACGGCGGACAGACGCTGTACGTGGTGCCGCCCGCCGTCGAGGGCCTGATGCACGCCGTCGCCGAACTGCTGGAGAACGCCACCGAGTTCTCCCCCTCCCGCACCCAGGTCATGGTCACCGTCCGCGAGGTGGGCTCGGGTGCCGTGGTGGAGATCGACGACGCGGGCCTCGGGATGCCGCCGGACGTACTGCGGCAGTCGACCGCCCGGCTGCGCGACGAACTGGATCTGGCCCAGTTGGGCGCGGTGCCCCGGCTGGGGCTCGCCTGTGTGGGGCGCTGGGCCAGGGAACTGGGGTTCACCGTCGAGCTGACGGGTGCGTCGGCGTACGGGGGGACGCGGGCGGTGGCCTTCGTGCCCTACCGGCTGCTGACCGAACCGCTGTCGCACTTCCCGGGCCGGCGGGGGGCCGGGGCGCTCCGGCAGGGCTCCCAGGAGCCCCGGGAGCCCCGGGAGCGCCAGGAGCCACGGGAGCGCCAGGAGCCACGGGAGCCGCGGGAGCCGCAGGTGGCTGCCTGGGCTTCGGGGGCGCGGCCCCCGACACCGTACGGCGCCGGGTCGTACCCGGTGGACACCCGGAGCACCGGCACCCACCGGGCGGCTGCCCGGGAGACGCGGGCCACCCCGGGGCAGTACTCCGGGGACACGCTGAGCACCGGCACCGGCGCACCGGCCGGGACGATGGATACGCACACGGCCACGGTGACCACAGGTCCGCGTACCCCGGCCGACCGGGCCGACCGGGCCGGTGGGAGCACCGGGGCACCGGGGACCGGCGAGGCACACCCCGGGGAGCCCGGACACCCGGTGACCCGGGCCCGGGAGTCCTACCCGGCGGCCCGGACCCGGGGCGGCCACTCCCGGGCTCACGGCCCCGACCCGGTCGCCCCGGGTGCGTACGCCGAAGGGGCCGGGGCCATGGGGGCGCGGCTCTCCGAGTCCCGCCCCGTGGACCGGAACCCGGGAGCGCGGCAGCACGGCACGTACCCCGGTGGGACCGGGGACGCCGGGGCGCACGCCTCGGGCCCGTACCCCCCGGAGCAGACCCCAGGAGTACGCCGGCCCGGCACCCACCCCGGCATGCGCTCGGGCACACACCCCAGCGCACACCCAGGCACACACACCGGAACACACCCCGACGCGACCGAGCACACCGGAACACCGGACCGGAACACCCACTGGGACGCCGGGGCCCGCACCCCGGGCTCGTATCCGGGGGACCGGGGAGCGGGCGGACCGGCTGCCGGGGAGCCGGGTCCGGCGGGCGGTGCCGGGGCGTACGGAAGCGCGCGCCAGACCGCCGGGGCCGGGCGGCGGACGGCCCAGCTCCCCGAGCCGGAAGCCGCCGACGGCTACCGGGGCGGGACCTTCGCCGCGTACCGGGAGACGACACAGCACTCGACCGCCGCCGGTGATCCGGGCGGGGGCGCGGCCTCGTACGGCGGTGCCCAGCACTTCACCGCGCATCTCACCTCCGCCGCCGCGCCCGCCCCCGCGCAGGGTGGTGACCGGCAGTGGACCGCGCCCGGGGCGCTGCCCCGCCGTCGCAGCAGGCGCGGGGCCGCCGTGGAGGCGGCGGCCCAGCAGGCGCTGCAACCGCAGCCGGCCGCACCGGCACCGCCCGAAGGACCCGACTGGACGCCGGAGGCCGCGCGGGCGTCGATCGCCAATGTGGTGTCCGGGTCGCGCCGCGGCCGGGCCGCCGTCGCGGAGGCCAGGTCGAACCGGCCCGACCGGACCGACCGGCAGGAGCGGACCGACCGGACCGATCGACCCGAGCGGACCGACCGGACCGGCCATCCCGATGCGCCCGACCGACCCTCAGCATCCGAACCGCACCCTGGAGGCCGGCCATGACCGGAACCATCACCCGACTCCCCGACCTGGGCTGGATGCTCCGCCCGCTGACCGAGATGCCGGGCGTCCGGCACGCCGTCGTGGTCTCCGAGGACGGGCTGCGGCTCGGCCACGCCTCCGCCGAACGGCTCACCGGGCCCGTCGCCGCGCTCAGCGTCGGCGAGGCCGAGTCGCTGTCGGCGGCCTGTGCCGCGATGAACATGACCGGGCGTTCCACCGCGGCGCTGCTGTTCGGCCGGGGCGCGGGCGTACGTCAGCTGATGCTGGAGTCGGAGCACGGCTTCGTCCTCTTCACCCACGCCGGGGTGGGCGCGCATCTGGGAGTGGCCACCGACCCGGGGGCCGATGTCGGTCTGGTCGCACAGCAGATGCAGCTCCTGGTGGCGAAGATAGGCGCACACCTGGGCAGCAAGCCACGGGATCCGGTGACCGATTCCTCATGACGGACCGTCCGGCGGAACGGACCCCCTCGGCGGTACGCCCCTATGTGATCACCAGAGGACGTTCGGAGACCGGCGGCGAGCCGCTGGCCTGGGAGACGCTGGTGATGGCCACCGACGCCGCCTTCCCGCCGTCCCTCCAGCCGGAACACCATACGATCCTGACGCACTGCCAGGGCCTGCTGTCCGTCGCCGAGGTCGCCGCGCACCTCGGCCAGCCGCCCTCGGTCGTGCAGGTGCTGCTCTCCGACCTCATCGACTGGGGTCTGATCGTGATCCGCCCGCCCATCCCGCCGGCCGAGCACACCGATGTGACCATGCTCAGAAAGGTCCTCCATGGTCTCGAAAGCCGACTCTGACGCCCAGGACCGGGCGCCGGAGCCCCCGGACCCGCACATAGCGCGCGGCCGGGGGCGCGAGGAGAATCCCCGGCCGGACATCGCTGCGGCCGTGGACATTCCTGCGGCCGTGGACAGCGTTGTCGCCGTGGACAGAGCCGGGGCCATGAGCCCTCATCCGGCGAGGGACACGGACGCTCCGGCGAGGGACGCGGACGCCGTTCCCGTCACCGACGGCGACAGCGCCCCGCGCGGCCCGGCGGCCCATTCGGGCAAGTACGTCAGCTCCGATGTCGCGGGGGCGGCCAAGATCCTGATCGTCGGCCCGCTGGGAGTCGGCAAGACCACGTTCATCCGGACCGTCTCGGAGATCAGACCGCTGTCCACGGAGGAGGTGATGACCCAGGCGGGCGCGCGCGCCGACAACGTTGTGGAGAGCGGGAAGATCACCACCACCGTCGCCCTGGACTTCGGCCGGATCACCATCGACGGCGCACTGGTGCTCTATCTCTTCGGCACCCCCGGCCAGCAGCGGTTTCTGCCCGCCTGGCGGGAGCTGGCCCGGGGCGCGCTGGGGGCGCTCGCCCTGGTCGACACCCGCGATCTGGCCGCCTGCTTCGACGCGCTCGGCAATCTGGAGGAGATCGGGGTGCCGTTCGCCGTCGCCGTCAATGTCTTCCCCGGCGGCCCCCGGCACGAGGAGGCGGAGCTGCGGGCGGCGCTCGACCTGCTCCCCGAGACCCCGCTGGTGGCCTGCGACGCCCGTGACCGGCGCTCCTCGGTCCGGGCGCTGATCGCCCTCCTCACCCAGTTGCTCAGCTCCGCGGCGAACCCGCCCGCCGTCCCCAGCACCAGCACCAGCGCCGTCACCACCGCCGCCGCCACGGAGTCCTCATGACCCAGCCGCTCCCGCCCGCCATGTCCCCCCGCCCGGGGACCAGGACCGGCGACGCCCAGGACCCCGGCACCGCGCTGTACGCGGCGGAGCTGGACGGCGACTCCCTGCCCGCGCTCTACGAGGAACTGCGCCGCGTACATGGGCCGGTCGCCCCGGTGACCATCGCGCCCGGGGTCGGGGCCTGGCTGGTCATCGGCCACCGTGAGCTGCTCCGGCTCACCCGCGAGGAACAGGACTTCTCGCACGACCCGCGCCGCTGGACCCTGCTGCGCGAGGGCCGGGTGCCGCCCGACTCACCGCTGCTGCCGATCGTCGGCTGGCGGCCCGCGCTGCTGTTCACCGACGGACAGCAGCACCGCCGGATGCGTACGGCCGTGTCGGACGTCCTGGCCGGGATCGACGGGCATGAGCTGCGCCGCGGCATACGGGCCGAGGCGGAGCTGCTGATCGCGTCGTTCGCGGGGCGGCGCGAAGCGGATCTCGTACCGGAGTACGCCCGGCGGCTGCCGCTCCAGGTCGTCGTCGGCCTGCTCGGTCTGGACGAGCCCACCGGGGAGCAGCTCGGGCACGCCGTCCTCGGTATGACGGCGGCCAACGCGGTCTCCGTCAACGCCGCCGAGCGGCTCGACGCGATCCTCATCGCGCTGATCCGGCGGAAACGGCACCGGCCGGGCCCCGATCTCACCTCGGCCCTGCTGCACCACCCGGCGCGGCTCACCGACGAGGAGGTGCAGCACAACCTGATGGTGATGTTCCTCGCGGGCCATCAGGCGACCGTGAACTGGCTCTCCGCCACCCTCCGCGTCCTGCTGTGCGACCCGGCGTTCCGCTCCTCCCTCGCGGTGGGGCACCTCAGCGTGGACGACGCGCTCGATCTGGTGCTGTGGCGGCAGCCGCCCGCGCAGCACCTGCCCGCGCGGTACGCCACCCGGGACATGGAGTTCGGGGGTCGGCGCATCCGCACGGGGGACATGCTGCTCCTCGGGCTGGCGGCGGCCAACCGGGACCCGGGCGTACTGCCCGACAACGGGGTCCCGGTGACCGGGAACCGTTCGCATCTGTCGTTCGGCGCGGGCCCGCACGCCTGTCCGGCACAGGACCCGGCCCGGCTGATCACCCGTACCGCCGTGGACACCATCCGGCACCGGCTGCCCGATCTGGAACTCGCGGTGCCGGAGTCGGAGCTGGCCTGGTCCAGAACGCCCTGGAGCATCGGGCTCGCGGCGCTGCCGGTGCGGTTCACCGAGCCGCAGTTGCCCCGGCCCGCCTAGCCTTCCCGGGGCTCCGCCCCGAACCCCGCGCCTCCATCGCCGGCCGGGCTGGTTTGGCCGCCCCGGGAGCCCCGGGCCGGGGCCGCCGCTGCGGTGGCGGTGGGTAGGCTGGCCGGGCGTTGTCAGTCGCCCCCGGTCCCTGCCGGTCGCCCCCGCAAAGGATCCCGGCATGCCGCTCGACCGGTCGGAACCCCATTCCGGGTCGCTCCGGCGCGTACGCCCCGCCCTGCTGCTGTACGTGGCGGTCCGCGCCCTGTGCCTGGCCGTCCTCTTCCTGTGGGCGCACCTCGCCGACCGGGACGCCTGGCAGTTGCTCTCCGCCCGCTGGGACTCCCTGTGGTACGCGCGGGTCGTGGAGCACGGATACGACTTCACGCTCACCGCGCCCGATGGCCGGGTCCTGTCCGATATGGCCTTCTTCCCGCTGCTGCCCTGGCTGGAGGAGGCCCTTGGGGCGCTCACTCCGCTCGGTCCCGGCGGTGCGGGCGTCGTCATCAGCGCGGTCGCTTCGGTCGCGGCTGCCTGGGGCATCTTCCTCGTCGTCGGCGAGATCTCCGACCGGCGTACGGCGCTGTTCACCGTCGCCCTCTGGGGCGCGCTGCCCGTCTCCGTCGTCCAGTCGATGGCGTACAGCGAGTCCCTGTTCACCGCCCTGGCCGCGTGGGCGCTGTACGCGACCGTACGGCGGAACTGGCTCGCCGCCGGGCTGCTGGCCGCGCTCGCGGGTCTGACCCGGCCGGTGGGACTGGCGGTCGCGGCGGCCCTGTGGGTGGCGGCGATCGCCGTCTGGCGGCGGGAGCCGGGGGCCGACCGGAAGCGGCTGCTGCTCGGTATGGCGGTCGCCCCGCTGGGCGCGGCCGGATATGTCCTGTGGGTGGGCGGCAGGACCGGGAGCCTCTTCGGCTATCTCGATGTACAGGCGGCGTGGGGCAACGGCTTCGACGGCGGGGCCGCCTTCGCCCGCTTCATCGGCGAGCGCCTGTTCAGCCCGGCCTTCCCCGCCGGGATCGGTCTGCTGGCGGGGGTCGCCGCCGTGCTGTGGCTGTACGGGAAGGGCGTCCGCCAGGGCCAGCCGCCCGCCCTGCTGACGTACTGCGGGATCGTCGTCGCGCTGGCGCTCTGCTCGTCCGGGTACTTCGGCTCCAAGCCGAGGCTGCTGATGCCCGCCTTCCCGCTGCTGATCCCCCTCGCGGTGGCACTCGCGCGGGCGAAGGCGGCGGTGGCGTGGTCGGTCGTCGGCGGTGCGGCGGCGGTGGCGGCGGTGTACGGGGCGTTCTGGCTGCACGGCTCCGGCCCGCCGTGAGGCCGCGCCGCCCCGGGACGGCGCCGCTGTGGGGTACCGCGCCGGGTGCGGCCCCGCCGTGCGGCTGCGGAGCCGTCGCGGCTGACCGACACTGACCCTCGTAGGCCATGGCCATCACCGCCCCGTCACCCAGCACCCGGCACCACCCCTGTCGCCGGAGAGGACACCCCATGCCCCCTGTCATCGCCGTCACCGGAGCCAGCGGCCGTATCGGCGGCCGGGTCGCCCGCCGGCTCGCCGAGCGGGGAGCCGCGCCCCGGCTCATCGGGCGGAACCCGGCCCGGCTGCCCGGCATCCCCGGCAGTTCGATCGCCCCGGCCGCCGGGTACGGGGACAGCGAGGCGATGCGGCGGGCCTGCGACGGCGCGCGGACGCTGTTCCTGGTCTCCGCGCACGAGTCGCCCGGCCGGGTGCGGGAGCAGATGACGGCCGTGGACGCGGCCGTGGCGGCGGGTGTGGAACGGGTCGTGTACGTGTCGTTCCTGGGGGCGGGACCCGACGCCACCTTCACCTTCGCCCGCGACCACTGGCACACCGAGGAGTACATCCGGGCCGCCGGGCCGCGCCACACCTTTCTGCGGGACAGCTTCTATCTCGCCGCGCTCGCGGGGATGGCGGGCCCGGACGGGGTGATCCGCGGGCCCGCCGGTGAGGGGCGCGTCTCGGCCGTCGCCCACGACGACATCGCCGACGCGGCGACGGGGGTCCTGCTGGACGGCGACGAGAGCCACAGCGCCCACGACGGGATGACCTACGAGCTGACCGGCCCGGCCGCGCTCTCCCTGGCGGAGGCGGCCCACGAGCTGAGCCGGTTCGCCGGGCGCGAGATCACCTATGTGGCCGAGAGCGAGGACGAGGCGTACGCCTCACGGGCCGGTTACGGCGCCGAGGAGTGGGAGGTGACCGGCTGGGTCACCTCGTACGAGGCGATCGCGGCCGGGGAGATGGCGGCGGTCTCGGACGCCGTCGCCAAGCTCGCGGGCCGTCCCGCGACGGGCTTCGCCCAGTTCCTGCGCGAGAACCCGGACGCCTACCGGCACCTGCGCCCGTGACCGCGCCCGTGACTGCGTACCCCCTGGCTACCGGCACCTGCGCCCGTGACCGCGCGCGCCCCCCTGACC
>NZ_JBSGUP010000059.1:0-23252 GCF_053607985.1 Streptomyces sp. NPDC055078 | reverse complement strand
ACCCAGCTGTACTACGAGTCGGACGAGCTGACCGAAGAGCCCCCGCCGGCGGGCGACGCCCGCCGCCGCCGGCTCTTCGGCCGTAAGCCACCCGCCCCGGTCACCGTCGTCTTCAGCCATGGCTACTGCCTCAACCAGGACTCCTGGCACTTTCAGCGCGCCGCCCTGCGCGGCCTGGTGCGCACGGTGCACTGGGACCAGCGCAGCCACGGCCGCTCCGCCCGGGGCGCCTCGCAGTCCGGCCCGGACCGGGTGCCGGTCACCATCGACCAGCTCGGCCGCGATCTCAAGGCCGTCATCGACAAGGCGGCGCCGGAGGGCCCGCTGGTGCTGGTCGGGCACTCCATGGGCGGGATGACGGTGATGGCGATGGCCGAGCAGTTCCCCGAGATCGTCCGGGAGCGGGTCGTCGGCGTCGCCTTCGTCGGCACATCGGGCGGGCGGCTCGGCGAGGTCAGTTACGGACTGCCGGTCGCGGGCGTCAACGCCGTGCGGCGGGTGCTGCCCGGGGTGCTGCGCGCCCTCGGCTCACAGGCCGAGCTGGTGGAGCGGGGCCGTGCCGCGACCGCCGATCTCTTCGCCGGGCTGATCAAGCGGTACTCGTTCTCGTCGAAGGACGTGGACCCGGCGGTGGCGCGGTTCGCCGAGCGGATGATCGAGTCGACTCCGATCGATGTGGTCGCGGAGTTCTATCCGGCCTTCGACGAGCACGACAAGGCCGAGGCGCTCCCGGTCTTCGACGAGGTGCCGGTGCTGGTGCTCGCCGGGGACAAAGACTTGGTGACCCCCAGCGCGCACAGCGAGGCGATCGCCGACTTCCTGCCCGACTCCGAGCTGGTGATCGTGCCGGACGCCGGGCATCTGGTGATGCTGGAGCATCCTGAGGTCGTCACGGACCGGCTGGCGGACCTGCTGGCCCGGGTCGGCGCCGTGCCGGCAGCGGCTAACGTTGACCCGTATGGAAGCACCGCACAGCCCGGCGGCTGAGATGGCCGCCCCCCACCGAGCCGTCCGTGCCGTCGAGTCCCCCGAGCAGATGCTGGAGCTGGGGCGACGGCTGGCGAAACTGCTGCGACCCGGCGATCTGGTGATGCTCACCGGCGAGCTGGGCGCGGGCAAGACGACGCTGACCCGGGGCCTCGGCGAGGGCCTCGGCGTGCGTGGCGCGGTCACCTCGCCGACCTTTGTGATCGCCCGGGTCCACCCGCCGCTGACCGGCGGGCCCGCCCTCGTCCATGTCGACGCCTACCGGCTCGGCGGCGGGCTGGACGAGATGGAGGACCTGGATCTCGATGTCAGTCTCCCGGAGTCCGTCGTGGTCGTGGAGTGGGGCGACGGCAAGGTCGAGGACCTCGCGGACGCACGGCTGCATGTGGTGATCCACCGGGTTGTCGGCGATACGGACGACGACCGGCGCGAGGTGACCCTGAGGGGGTTCGGCGAGCGCTGGGCGCGGACGGACCTGACGGGCGTCTGACGCCGGTCCCGCGGCCCCCTGGCCCCCGCCCCCCAGGCCCTCCTCTGCCCCGCCGGCCCGCAGCCCTCCTGGCTCCGGGTGCCCACAGCCCTTCTGGAGCCCTCCTGGCTCCGGGTGCCCACAGCCCTTCCGGAGCCCTCCCGGCTTCCGGGCCGCCCGGCCGCCTGACCTTCCGTTTCCGGGGCCTGACCTTCCGCTTCCGTGCCCCGGACCTCCTGGCTCCGGCTCCCTGCCCCCTCCGGCGGCCGGAAGCGATTCCGCCTGCCGCCGCCGGTCGGAGATTCCGCGACCCGGTGGGGATATTCCGACAAGGTGTCGGGAAGGTGTTGCGTGAGCCGTGCCATACGTGTTCACATGGTACGGAGAGTTGGTTAGGTCTGCCTAACTTATCCTGCCCCCGGCGATCCAGGAGGCATCATGTCGGCGTCCGAGCGAGAGTTCCAGCCACGGCGGCAGCCCGCCGATGAGCCGATGACACCTCCGCCGCCCCCACCGCGTTCCCCCGGACCGGCTCTGCCCGCGCACCCCGGCCGGCCGTCGATGCGGGAGCTGCTGGCGTCCTGTGCGGCGGCCAGCGCGGTCTCCACGCCCCCGCGTGCCACCACCCGGCAGCCGGACGCCGACAGCCGGGACGCGGCGTAGGGGGTACGCCGCGCCGGGCCCCGGCCGCGCAGGGGACGTCCAGCCCCGGCCGCGCAGGGCACGTCCAGTCCGGGCCTGCCGGGCGCGTAGTTCGTACGAGCGTATGCGCGACGCCCGGCGGACCGGCGGACCGGCAGGACGAGGGCCTGCGGGCCTGCGGGTCTACGAGATCAGCGGGACTGCCGGGACTGCCGGGACTGCCGGGACGAGCAGGACAGGCGGGCCTACCGGAGCATCGGGGCAGCGGGCCTACGGGACCACGACGATCTTCGTGCCGATCGTCGCGAACGCCCACATCGCGTCGCCGTCCGCCCGCTTCATCCGCACGCCGCCCGTCTTCTTCTGCGGGTCCGGACTGGCCATCGACCCGTTCACGGCGGCGCTGAAACCGATCGGCACATCGCCGACGCCGGCGAACCGCACCACATGCTCGATCGAGATCCCGTCCGAGCCGGGCACCTTCCCCGACCGGGAGGTCACCGCATAGGTGCCGGGCCGCGGGTTGACCGTCGACGGCATGACGCCGAAGGTCGTGGTGACCCGGCTCTTCCCCTCCACCAGCCAGACCCGGCGATCACCCAGGGCGTAGACGACCCGGGTGCCCGTGCCCGAGCCGGCGGGCAGCAGCAGCGGGTTCTTCTTCTGCTGGGGGGACTTCGTGGCGGGGGTCGTGCTGGTGCCCCCGGGCTTGGCGGCGGAACCGGGGGCGCTCGCCGACGCCTGATAGGCGAGGAAACAGACGGCGGCCAGCGCGGCTGCCGTGAGCCCGGCCACCAGTCCCGAGCTGCTCCGTGCCACCGTGCCCCACCTTTCGCATAAACGTCCGCATGAACGTTCGCATAAACGTCTGGAGAATAAACGTCTGGAGAATACGGGAGATAAACGCCTGGAGAGCGACCGTAGCAGCAGCCGCACCCCATCGAGGGGGCGCCGTGCCCCCGGCGTGGGAGCCGTAGGCTGTTCGCGTGCTCCTGCTCGCCGTAGATACCGCCACGCCCGCCGTCACCGCCGCTCTCCACGACGGCGCCTCCGTCGTCGCCGAGTCCAGCCGCGTGGACGCGCGCCGCCACGGCGAACTGCTGCTGCCCGCCGTCGACCGGATCCTGGCCGAAGCGGGGGTGGGGCTCGACGCCGTCACCGCGCTGGTCGTCGGGGTCGGCCCCGGCCCGTACACCGGGCTGCGGGTCGGTCTGGTGACGGCCGCGACGTTCGGTTCGGCCCTGGAGGTGCCGGTGTACGGGCTGTGCACGCTGGACGGACTCGCCTATGCGGCGGGCCAGGGCCCCGGCGCCGACGTCTTGACCGGACCGTTCGTCGTCGCGACGGACGCCCGGCGCAAGGAGGTCTACTGGGCGCGGTACGCCTCCCCGCGCGAGCGGATCGGTGACCCGGCCGTGGACCGGCCCGCCGATATCGCCGAGCGGGTCGCGGGGCTGCCCGCGGTCGGCGCGGGCGCGCTGCTCTACCCGGAGACGTTCCCCGGCGCCCGCGCCCCCGAGCATGTGTCGGCCGGGGCGCTGGCGGCGCTGGCCGCCGAGAAGCTCGCCGCCGGGGACACCGAATCCTTCGAGAACCAGGGCGGACTGCCGCCCCGGCCGATGTATCTGCGCAGGCCGGACGCCCAGGTGCCGAAGAACTACAAGGTGGTCACACCCCAGTGACCACCGCGCCGGCCCCCGTACTGCGCGAGATGCGCTGGTGGGATCTGGGGCCCGTACTCGACATGGAGCACGCCCTCTTCCCGGAGGACGCCTGGTCGCCCGGGATGTTCTGGTCCGAGCTGGCGCATGCGCGCGGTCCGGCGGCCACCCGCCGCTATGTGGTCGCCGAGACCGGCGGGAAGATCGTCGGATACGCGGGTCTCGCGGCGGCGGGCGGCCTCGGGGACGTACAGACGATCGCCGTCGCCCGTGAGCAGTGGGGGACCGGCCTGGGGTCCCGGCTGCTCTCCGAACTGCTGCAGTACGCCACCGCCTTCGAGTGCGACGAGGTGTTCCTCGAAGTGCGGGTGGACAACACCAGGGCCCAGAAGCTGTACGAGCGCTTCGGCTTCGAGCCCTTCGGATTCCGCCGTGGCTACTACCAGCCGGGCAATGTCGACGCGCTCGTCATGCGGCTCCATGTGCACGGCAGGAACCCAAGTGCGCGGTAAGAACGCGGTAAGAACAGGGATGAACACTGATGGCTGACGAACCGCTCGTACTCGGTATCGAAACCTCCTGCGACGAGACCGGCGTCGGCGTCGTCCGCGGTACGACGCTGCTCGCCGACGCGGTCGCCTCCAGCGTCGACACCCACGCCCGCTTCGGCGGGGTGGTGCCCGAGATCGCCTCCCGGGCACACCTGGAGGCGATGGTCCCGACGATCGAGCGCGCCCTTAAGGAGGCGGGCGTCTCGGCCCGTGACCTCGACGGCATCGCGGTCACGGCCGGGCCGGGTCTCGCGGGCGCGCTGCTGGTGGGTGTGTCGGCGGCGAAGGCGTACGCGTACGCGCTGGGCAAACCGCTCTATGGGGTGAACCATCTGGCCGCGCACATCTGCGTCGACCAGCTGGAGCACGGGAAGCTGCCCGAGCCGACGATGGCCCTGCTCGTCTCCGGCGGCCACTCCTCGCTGCTGCTCGCACCGGACATCACCAGTGATGTACGGCCGCTGGGCGCGACGATCGACGACGCGGCGGGCGAGGCGTTCGACAAGATCGCGCGCGTGCTGGACCTGGGCTTCCCCGGCGGTCCGGTGATCGACCGGCTGGCGCGCGAGGGCGACCCGCTGGCGATCGCGTTCCCGCGCGGGCTGACGGGTCCGCGTGACGCCGCGTACGACTTCTCCTTCTCCGGGCTCAAGACCTCGGTGGCCCGCTGGATCGAGGCGAGGCGCGCGGCGGGCGAGGAGGTACCCGTACGGGATGTGGCGGCGTCCTTCCAGGAAGCGGTCGTCGATGTGCTGACCCGCAAGGCCGTACGGGCCTGTCTGGACGAGGGCGTCGACCATCTGATGATCGGCGGCGGGGTGGCGGCCAACTCACGGCTGCGGGCGCTCGCCGAGGAGCGGTGCGAGCGGGCGGGCATCCGGCTGCGGGTGCCCCGGCCGGGGCTGTGCACGGACAACGGCGCGATGGTGGCGGCCCTTGGGGCGGAGATGGTGGCGCGGAACCGGCCGGTCTCGGATCTGGAGCTGTCGGCGGACTCGTCGCTGCCGGTGACCGACACCCATGTCCCGGGGGCGGCTGCCCCGGAGGCAGGGCGTGCGCACGACCACGGTCATGGCCACGGGGACGGTCACGGTCATGGCCATGCGCACGGTCACGGCCCAGCGCATCACCATCACCATGACCATGACCATGTGCACGAGATCAGCAAGGACAATCTGTACTCATGACCGTCGTCGCGCTGATGTGGGAGGCCAGGGCCGTCCGGGGCCGGGGAGCGGAGCTGCTGGAGTGGGCCCGCGCACAGGAGCTGGCCCGGGAGCCGGTGCGCCGTGAGTGCTTCCGTGCGGCGGGCGACCGGGTGCTGGTCATCACCTGGTGGGAGGTGGCCGATGTGAGTGCCGACCTGCCCGAGCTGCCGGAACCGGCGGCGTATCTGATCACCCGGGCGGTGCACCGCTGGCGGTTCGAGTCCCTGGGCACGGGGGGTATGGGGAGTATGGGGAGTACGGGCTGAGAATGGCCCGCTCCGCCCCCTGAGGCCCGCACGGCCTCTGACCTCGCGCCTCACGCCTCCGGGGCAGGGCTTGTCTGCCGGGTCCGGTTCAGCAGTCCGTCCACGATCGCCGTCAGCTGCTCGGCCACGTCGTAGTCCTGTAGTTCGTCCCAGCGGGCTGTCAGCTCGGTCAGCCGTGGCAACTCGGCCGCGTCGTTCTCGGCGAGCATGCCGGGCCAGTGCCGTTTGCGGTCGGGCTCCTCGGCGCGGCGGGCCCTGGCGGCGCGGAAGACGAGGTCTCCGTACACGAAGTGCCAGATGGTGCGGTACGTCCGGACCGCCTGCTCGGCACTCTGCCCGCAGCGCATCGCCGAGTCGAGGATCTCCTCGACCATCCACAGCGCGTCCTTGTCGGTGAGGTCGCCGAGCGCGAGGACCTTGAGCACCCAGGGCATCTGATCCAGGACCCAGTGCATATGGAGTGAGGCCGCGATCAGCCGGGCGCGCGGATCGGTGGGCAGCTCCGGGCGCGGGAACGTCGCCGATGCGCCGGAGAGGGTGAGCATCAGCAGCTCGTCCTTGTCCCGGACGTAGTGATAGAGCGCCATCGGCGTACTGCCGACCTCCTTGGCGACCCGCCGCATCGAGAGGGCGTCCACGCCGTCCTCCTCGATGACGCGGCGCGCGGTGGCGACGATGGTGGCGGGGTCCAGTCTGCGCGGACGCCCGACACCGCGCTTCTTCTCCGCCCCGGCGGGTTTCCCGCCCGCCGGGGCGTCCGGGGCGTTCCCCGCCCGCGCCCGTCCCTTTCCGGTGCTCGGTTCCCCGGCCATCCGCTCCCCAGGGACCTGTTCGTCAGGCACCTGTTCGTCAGGCACCCGCTCCTCAGGCACCCGCTCCTCGCCGATCCGCTCCTCGCCCATCCGCTCCTCAGGCATCCGCTCGTCAGACATCTCCGTATTCTCCCGTGCCTCCCGGGATTAATTTCTGTACGCGTATAGTAATCCTTCGAGACAGAGGGACGGTGAGGATCATTCCGGGAAGGGAAACCGATGAACGACCAAGCGCGGCAGACGCGTTGGGTGCTCACCGTGGCGCTCACCGTGCAGTTCCTGGTGTCGCTCGACATGTCCGTGGTCAATGTGGCACTGCCCGACATGCGCGAGGACCTCGGATTCACCTCCGACGGCCTGCAATGGGTCGTCGGCGCGTACGCCCTCACGTTCGGCGGTCTGCTGATGCTCGGCGGCCGGCTCAGCGATGTCGTCGGCATCCGCCGCACCCTCACCGCGGGCCTGACGCTCTTCGGCCTCGCGAGCCTGATCGGCGGTTTCGTACAGTCCCCGGGCGCGCTGATCGCCGCCCGCGCGGTCCAGGGAGTCGGCGCCGCCGCCCTCGCGCCCGTCGCCTTCACCCTGATCACCATCACGTTCGCCGCGGGCCCGGCCAGGTCCAAGGCGCTCGGCCTGTGGGGCATGTCCGGCGCGGCCGGCGGCGCCATCGGGGTGCTCGCGGGCGGACTCCTCACCGACGCGGCCGGCTGGCGGTCGGTGATGCTGGTGAACGTCCCCATCGTGCTCTTCGCGATGGCCGCCGCCGCGCGCGCGAGCCTCTCGGCCGGGCGGGACCGGGCCGCGGCACCCCGGCTCGATGTCGCGGGCGCGCTGCTGGTCACCGCCGGGATGACGTTGCTCGTCCTCGGCCTCGTCCGTACGGAATCCCAGGGCTGGGGCTCTTCGACGACCCTGGCGACCCTGGGCGCGGCCGTCGTCCTGCTCGCCGCCTTCGCCGGGGTGGAACTGCGCGTACGGCAGCCGCTGCTGCGCCTCGGGCTGCTCGCCAACCGTCCCGTGCTCGGCGCCAACCTCTTCTCGCTGCTGCTCAGCTCCGCTCAGTTCGCCGCCTTCTTCTTCTGCTCGCTCTATATGCAGCAGGTGCTCGGGTTCGGTGCGTCGGCGACGGGCGCGGCGTTCCTGCCGTTCTGTGTGGGCCTGGTGGTCAGTGCGGTCATCGCCACCAAGGTCGTCGCCGCCGTCGGCATCCGCGCGCTGCTGGCGCTCGGCGGGCTGCTGGGCGCGGCCGGGCTCGCCGGGTTCGCCCTCACCGCGACGCCCGACGGGAGCTTCGCGTACACCATCCTGTGGCCGTCGCTGCTCAGCAGCGCCGGTATCGGCCTGTGCTTCGTCCCGCTGGGGACCGCGGCCACCAAGGGCGTCGCCGTGGGTGAGACGGGCATGGCGTCGGGTCTGCTCAACAGCTCGCGCCAGATCGGCGGCTCCCTCGGCCTGGCCGTCCTGGTGACCGTCGCCACGTCCGTCGCCGGTGCGACCGGGGACGGCGGCGGAGTCGAAGAAGCGATGGCGAACGGTTTCCGCGCGGCCTTCTGGGTCTGCTCGGCGCTGCTCATGGTCGGCGTCGTGGTGGCGCTGACCCTGCTGCCGGGGCCCGAGAGGACCGCACCGGAGAGCGCCGGAGAAGACTCGCCGAAGGATCATGAGGGTCACGGGGGACAGGAGAGCCATGGGGGACACAAGGGGCACGAGGGCCATGGGGGAGACGCCGATCAGGCCGTCTCCCGTGCGTCGCGGAGGTGAGTGTCCTCGTCCCGTTCGCGCGGTGGTCCGGACCGGCGACTCGGCCGGGGCGTGAACGGCCCTGCTGAGGACCCCGGCACCGCGCCGGCTGGGCCGGGGCAGCAACTGCCCTGCCGAGGACCCCGGCCCCGCGCCGGCCGGCACCCGCGCCGCCGCCTCATCCGCGCCGACCGGCACCCGCGTCGCCGCACACCCTCGTCCGCGTCCGCCCGACCAGTGGTTTGCCCGCCGTCCGGGGGACTGTTTTCATGAGGCGGTGACGGCAGGGACGGCAGCGAGCGCGGTGGAAGCGGTGTTCCGGATCGAGTCGGCGCGGATCATCGCCGGTGTCACCCGGATCGTACGAGATGTGGGCATCGCCGAGGAGATCGCTCAGGACGCTCTCGTCGCCGCGCTGGAACGGTGGCCGGAGTCGGGCGTTCCGGAGAACCCGGGCGCCTGGCTCATGGCCACGGCCAAGCACCGGGCGATCGACCTCGTACGCCGCAGGGAGAACTACGCGCGCAAGCTGGCGGAGGTCGGGCGCACCCTGGAGGACACCCCGCCGCCGGCCGGGCTGGACCCCGAAGACCCCGAAGCCATCGACGACGATCTGCTGCGGCTGATCTTCACGGCCTGTCACCCCGTGCTCTCGACCGAAGCCCGGATCGCACTCACCCTGCGGCTGCTCGGCGGACTGACGACCGAGGAGATCGCGCGGGCCTCTCTGGCGGCCGAGCCGACCATCGCCCAGCGCATCGTCCGCGCCAAGCGGTCCCTCGCCAAGGCGGGCGTCCCCTTCGAGGTGCCGTACGGCCCCGACCGGGCGGCACGGCTCGGCTCCGTCCTGGAGGTCATCTACCTCATCTTCAACGAGGGCTACTCCGCGACCGCGGGCGACGACTGGCTCCGCCCCGCCCTGTGCGAGGACGCCCTCCGGCTGGCCCGGGTGCTGGCCGCCCTGATGCCCGGCGAGCCCGAGGTGCACGGGCTGGCCGCCCTGCTGGAGATCCAGGCATCGCGGACCGCCGCGCGTACGGGCCCGGACGGCACGCCGGTCCTCCTCGCCGACCAGAACCGCACCCGCTGGAACCGGCTCCTCATCCGCCGTGGCTTCGCCGCACTCGCCCGTGCGAACGCGGCGGGCGGGCCCCCGGGGCCGTACGCCCTCCAGGCCGCCATCGCCGCCTGTCACGCCCAGGCGATCCGCTACGAGGACACCGACTGGCGGACCATCGCCACCCTGTACGGACAGCTCGCAGCCGTCGCCCCCTCCCCGGTCGTGGAACTGAACCGCGCGGTCGCGATCTCCATGTCCGAAGGCCCGGCCTCCGCCCTGGCGCTGGTGGACGCCCTCGCCGATGAGCCCGCTCTTAAGGGCTACCACCTGCTGCCGAGCGTCCGGGGCGACCTGCTGGCCCGCCTCGGACGTACGGCGGAGGCACGCCAGGAGTTCGCACGGGCGGCGTCCCTGACCCGTAACGAGAAAGAGCGCGAACTGCTCCTCGCACGGGCTGACCCGCCCCCGGGCGCGGGTTAGCGGTCCGGCGCGGCTCATGGGCCGCACCGGGCGCGCAGGGGAAGTGAGCGGCGTACAGCGGAGCTGAGCGGCGGGCAGGAGGCGCGGGCGGAGGTTACGCGGGGTGGCCGATCAGCATCGTCGGCGCTCCGGCCACCCTGGTCAGGAACACGGTCGCCGCGTTGGGCCCCTGAGGCTTCACCCTGCGGCGCAACTCCTCGGGTTCCACCGCCGATCCGCGCTTCTTCACCGTCAGGACGCCGACCCCGCGCTCGCGCAGCAGGGCTCTGAGGCGCTTCAGATGGAAGGGGAGGTGGTCGGTGATCTCGTACGCGGTGGCGAAGGGCACCGGTCGCAACTCGTCCGAAGTGATGTACGCGATCGTCTCGTCGATCAGACCGCCGCTCACCTCCTCGGCGACCTCCGCGACCAGATGGGCGCGGACGACCGCGCCGTCCGGCTCGTACAGATAGCGGCCGACCGGGCGGACCCGGGGGTGGGGCAGTCCACGGCCCATCAGGGAGTACGGGCCGGGCAGCAGGGTCGCGGTGATCCGCCTGGAGGTCGTGCCCCAGGGCGAGTCCGGGGCAGCACCCGCAGCCCGACCCGGGTGCGGCGCCTCGTCCGTGTGCGTATCCGTGTCCGCATCCGGGGCCGTGTCCGGGTGTGCACCGGACGACCAGAGCACCGCCTCTTTCACCTCGCCCCCGTCCGAGATCCACTCCGCGTGGAAGTCGTCCGGGATCAGCTCGTGCGGGACACCGGGCGCGACCTTAAGGGCGGCGTACGGGCGGCGGCGGGCCGCCGTGATCGCCCATGACAGCGGCGGGGAGTACGCCTCGGGGTCGAAGATCCGGCCCCGGCCACCCCGGCGGGCGGGGTCCACGAAGACCGCGTCGTACGGCGTCGTGTCGACCTCGGTGACATCCGCGCACCGCACCTCGATCAGCTCCGCCAGACCGAGGGCGTCGGCATTGGCGCGTACGGCGGACGCGGTCAGCGGGTCGCGGTCCACCGCCAGCACCCGGATACCGGCGCGGGCGAGCGCGATGGCGTCCCCGCCGATGCCACTGCACAGATCGGCCACGCCGCGTACCCCGAGCGCGGCGAAACGCGCGGCCCGGTAGTCGGCGACGGACTTCCGGGTGGCCTGCTCGACGCCGTTCGGGGTGAAGTACATGCGGTACGCGTCCGCCGCCCCGAACTTCGCCACCGCCCGCTGCCGCAGCCGGGCCTGCCCCAGCGCCGCCGAGACCAGCTCGGCGGGGTGCTCGCGGCGCAACCGGGTGGCGATCGCCAGTTCCTGGGCGGGGTCGTAGTCCCGCAGAGCGGCGAGCAGGGCGCGGCCCTCGGCGGTGAGAAGCGGGGAGAGGTCGTTCACCAGCCCATTGTGGGTCCCCCGCCGGACGCGGACGCCATTGGGCCAGGTGCCGGGCCGGTGTGGGCCGGGCGGGGGACGGTCCGTCCCGGGCGGCGGTGTCGGGCCGTTCGCGGCCGGCTCTGCTGACAGGATCCAGCGCCATGCAGCTAAGCGGACAAAAGGTAAACATGTGTACGGATGGCGACCTGGCCGCAGCGGATGACGGGCGGCACGGCGGCCGGTCGCGGCACTTGCCCCGGCACCGGTCCCGGTACTGGCTCCAGTACTGGCCCCGGTACCGGTCGTCGCGGCACCGGTCGCGGGATCGCTCGCGGGGCCGGGTGCTCGCGGCCGCCCTGCTGGTGACCCTGCTCGGTTCAGCCTGCGCGGCCGAGGAGGGCGACGGCCGCGACGGCGCACAGCCCCGGCCGGGTCAGCAGGCGGCGGAGCGCAAGGGCCAGGGGGGCGCACGCCCCGCGCAGCCGAACGACATCAAGCGCGTCCAGGCGGCCCGCGCCGCCGCCGCCCGGAAGTGGGGGCTCGCCGCCACACCGCTCGCCGCGCCCCGACCGCCCGCCGTCAAACCGAAACTCACCACCCGTCAGGGCTTCGAGGTCGCGGACGGCGAGTCCCTGCCGCCGGTCTTCACGACGGTGCCGGTCACGGAGAAGGTCGTCTTCCTGACGATCGACGACGGCTCGGAGAAAGACCCCGAACTGCTCCGGATGATGACCGAGCTTCAGATCCCGTACAGCGCCTTCCTCAGCGACTACGTGATCAATGACAACTACGGCTACTTCCGCCAGATGCGCGACCGTGGCGTCTCCCTCCACAACCACACCCTCAACCACCGCTATATGCCGGGCCTTTCCTACGACGCGCAGAAGCGGGAGATCTGCGGCCAGCAGGACAGACTCCAGAAGCTGTACGGGGAGCGCCCCCCGCTCTTCCGCCCGCCGTACGGCAATTACAACGACGACACACTGCGCGCCGCCCAGGCGTGCGGCGTGAAGGCGGTGCCCCTGTGGGCCGCCGAGGCGTTCCCCGACCACATGGAATGGCGTGAGTGGGACCGGGATCTGCACCCCGGCGACATCATCCTCACCCACTTCAGGGGGCGCGAGGACTGGAAGGGCACCATGCCCGACATGATCCGGCAGGTCATGAAGACCGTGACCGACAAGGGGTACGCGGTGGCCCGGCTTGAGGACTACGTATGAGCCGCGCCGCTCCTCCCCGACTGCGGCTCGGTCCGGGCGGTACGCGCCGCCGGGCGCCAGGCATCGGCCGTACGTGCCGCCGCCCGGTGTCCGGCGTGGGTGGTACGCGTCGCCGGGCGTCAGGCGCTGGCCGTATGCGCCACCGGGCGCCAGGCATCGGCCTTAAGCGCCAGCGCCCCGTGTCCGGCCCGGACGGTACGCGCCGCTCCGGGGCCCTGGCGTGAGCCTCGCGCACCGGCCGGCGGCCCCGCTCGCGGTCATGGCCGGTGCGCTGCTTCTCTGCGTGGGGTGCGTGCCCCGGTCCATGGACCCCATCGAGGACCCCATCGAACGGCTCGGCCGCAAGGCGGTCCAGCAGCCCGAGCGGGTACGCGGGACCGGCCCGGGGCGTCCGGCCGAGGCAGGGGGAGGAACCGGCCCGGGGCGGAAGGGCAGCTGGGCGGGACGAGCCGACCCGGCGCAAAGGAGCGAACTGAAGCAGCAAGCTGGGTCATCCGGGTATCCCGTGCGCCCCTTGCCACCAGTGCGCCCCCTGCGCGCCGGGGCGCCCGGGGCGCCGGAGCCGGCCGGGACGGCAGGGGCGCCGGGGGTACCCGAGGCGCCGCCTGGAATCCCCCGGGGACCCCGGAGCGACCGGCGCCCCGGCCTCCCTGGTGCCCTTAAGGCCCCCGCCCTCACCGAACCGGCCGCGCGCCTGCTGGCCCGCATCCAGCGCCCCCACCCACCCGCACGCCGAAGCCCCGGCTCCTGAGGTCCCTGAGGGTCCCTGGGGCCGGGAGTCCGGGGCCCGTCGCCGCACGCCATCCGCCTCGCCGCGCTCCGGCGCACCGCGCTCGATTGGCACTCCGCTTGACCGAGTGCTAATCACAGTCATAGTCTCGGGTCTGGCACTCCCCACTGGAGAGTGCCAACACAGCGACGGGCAGGTCCGGCACCCGCGACGACGGATCGACCTGGTCGCCACCTCAGACAGTTAAACCCCGTGAGATCTCCGAAGGGGGAGGTCGGATCGTGACGACCACCAGCTCCAAGGTTGCCATCAAGCCGCTTGAAGACCGCATTGTGGTCCAGCCGCTCGACGCCGAGCAGACCACGGCCTCGGGCCTGGTCATTCCGGACACGGCGAAGGAGAAGCCCCAGGAGGGCGTCGTCCTCGCAGTCGGTCCGGGTCGGTTCGAGAACGGCGAGCGCCTGCCGCTCGACGTGAAGACCGGCGACGTCGTGCTCTACAGCAAGTACGGCGGCACCGAAGTGAAGTACAACGGCGAGGAGTACCTCGTCCTCTCGGCCCGCGACGTTCTCGCGATCATCGAGAAGTAGGTCGGACCTCCGGGTTTCGCCCGGAAGACACCGCACACCGTTTGTTTTCTTGAACTGCGCCCTTGGCCCCCGCTGACACTTCACAACCGGGCGCTGAGGGCGCAGTTCGTCTCAGAAGAGGACTGAAACGCTCCCATGGCGAAGATCCTGAAGTTCGACGAGGACGCCCGTCGCGCCCTTGAGCGCGGCGTCAACAAGCTGGCCGACGCGGTCAAGGTGACCATCGGCCCCCGTGGCCGCAATGTCGTCATCGACAAGAAGTTCGGCGCCCCCACCATCACCAACGACGGTGTCACGATCGCCCGCGAGGTCGAGGTCGAGGACCCGTACGAGAACCTGGGCGCCCAGCTGGTGAAGGAGGTGGCGACCAAGACCAACGACATCGCTGGTGACGGCACCACCACCGCCACCGTGCTGGCCCAGGCGCTGGTCCGCGAGGGCCTGCGCAATGTCGCCGCCGGTGCCTCCCCGGCCGCCCTGAAGAAGGGCATCGACGCCGCCGTCAAGGCCGTGTCCGAGGAACTGCTCGCCACCGCCCGTCCCATCGAGGACAAGGGCGACATCGCCGCGGTCGCCGGTCTCTCCGCGCAGGACCCGCAGGTCGGTGAGCTGATCGGCGAGGCCATGGACAAGGTCGGCAAGGACGGTGTCATCACTGTCGAGGAGTCCAACACCTTCGGTCTTGAGCTGGACTTCACCGAGGGCATGGCCTTCGACAAGGGCTACCTGTCGCCGTACATGGTGAGCGACCAGGAGCGTATGGAGGCCGTCCTCGACGACCCGTACATCCTGATCAACCAGGGCAAGATCTCCTCGATCCAGGACCTGCTGCCGCTGCTGGAGAAGGTCATCCAGGCGGGTGGCTCCAAGCCGCTGCTGATCATCGCCGAGGACGTCGAGGGCGAGGCCCTGTCGACCCTGGTCGTGAACAAGATCCGCGGCACGTTCAACGCCGTGGCCGTCAAGGCCCCCGGCTTCGGCGACCGCCGCAAGGCGATGCTCCAGGACATGGCCACCCTCACCGGTGCCACCGTCATCGCCGAGGAGGTCGGCCTCAAGCTCGACCAGGCCGGTCTGGACGTCCTGGGCTCCGCCCGCCGGGTGACCATCACCAAGGACGACACCACCATCGTCGACGGCGGCGGCGACTCCGCCGACGTCGTGGGCCGGGTCAACCAGATCAAGGCCGAGATCGAGTCCACGGACTCCGACTGGGACCGCGAGAAGCTCCAGGAGCGGCTGGCGAAGCTGGCCGGCGGTGTGTGCGTGATCCGTGTCGGCGCCGCCACCGAGGTGGAGCTGAAGGAGAAGAAGCACCGTCTGGAGGACGCCATCTCCGCGACCCGCGCCGCGGTCGAGGAAGGCATCGTCTCCGGTGGTGGCTCCGCGCTCGTCCACGCCGTCAAGGTCCTGGACGACAACCTCGGCAAGACCGGCGACGAGGCCACCGGTGTCGCCGTCGTCCGCCGTGCCGCCGTCGAGCCGCTGCGCTGGATCGCGGAGAACGCCGGCCTTGAGGGCTATGTCATCACCTCCAAGGTCGCCGAGCTGGACAAGGGCCAGGGCTTCAACGCCGCGACCGGCGAGTACGGCGACCTGGTGAAGGCCGGCGTCATCGACCCGGTCAAGGTCACCCGCTCCGCCCTGGAGAACGCGGCCTCCATCGCCTCCCTGCTGCTCACGACCGAGACCCTGGTCGTCGAGAAGAAGGAAGAGGAAGAGGCCGACGCGGGCCACGGCGGCCACGGTCACTCCCACTGACACCGTGCGTCGCGACGGCCGTCCGCGGCCGTAGCCCAGCGGTAGGTACGAAGCCGGGCCCGGTGCCCCCGTCGCGGGGGCACCGGGCCCGGTGCTGTGCGGGCCTGGTGCCGCGCGGCCCGGACGGCGCGCTCACCACGCGGGGTACGTCGGATCCGGTCCGCCCAACCGCTCCGGATCGGCGAGGATGTCGATCTCGACGAGCTTCCCGCCCGTGATCGTGACGCCCATCACCGACACCCGGTCGTACCCCGGCCGAGGCACGACCGGGCACGACCGGGGCACGACCGGGGTACGAGGGCCCGGGTCGGCTCACGCGGAACGGTCCAGCGTCGCCGCGAGCACCGGTTCCGCGAAGGGCAGCCCCTTCCCGTACCGCTCCAGCTCGTCGAGCGCCAGATCCGCCATTCGGTGCAGCTCATTGCCGAGCGAACCCGCCAGATGCGGGGTGAGCAGCACATTCGGCAGCGTGTACAGCGGGGAGTCGGCGGGTGGAACCTCCGGCTCCGTCACATCGAGTACGGCGGAGAGCCGGCCAGGGACCAGCTCCGCCAGCAGCGCCTCCTGGTCGATCAGCGAACCGCGCGACGTATTGATCAGCGTTGCCCCATCGGACATCAGGGCCAGCCGGCGGCCGTCGATCAGATGGCGGGTCGCCGCCAGCTCCGGCGCGTGGACCGAGACGACGCCGCTGCGGCCGCACAGTTCGTCCAGACCCGTCCGTACGGCTCCCAGCGACTCAGCCTCGGCATCGGTGACATACGGATCGTGCAGCAGAACGCGCATGTCGAACGGGCGCAGCAACTCGATCACCCGGCGCCCGATCCGCGAGGCGCCGACGATCCCCACCGTACGGCGGTAATTGCCCGCGTCCGTCAGGTCCCGCCCCCAGTCGTGGGCGGCGCGCAGCCGCCCGTAACGCCGGGCGGTGGGCAGGATCCGCTTGCCCGCGAAGAGGATCGCGGCCAGCGTGTACTCCGCGACGGGCAGCGCGTTGGCGGACGCGGCGGACGCCACGGTGATGCCGCGCTCCCAGCAGGCATCGGTGATGTGGTGCTTCACGGAACCGGCCGCATGGACGACCGCACGCAGCCGGGGGGCGGCGGCGAGCACCTCGCGGGTGATCGGGGGCGCTCCCCAGCAGGTCAGCAGCACATCGGCGGAAGCCAGCGCGGTCGCGACAGCGGGCGGAGGGGCGGTCAGATCATGGGCGACCAGCCATGGATCGGTACGGGCGAGCGCGGCGAGCCGGTCGACATGCCGCCCGGTGAACAGCCGCTCCGCGATGCCGGGCCCCATGGCGAGCAGAACCTCGGGCCGGTCGCCAGTGGCGTCGTGCATGGTGAAACCAACTCCTCCTCCATCGCCGTACACCTCGTACCGCCCTGTGCACCCGCCCGGAACGGGGCCGGCCCCGGAACCGGAACGGAAAGGGGGCCCGGGACCCGAACCGGGACCAGCACCGGGACCCTGTCCGGTGGGCCGCCGACTCCGGTGGTCCGCCCACTCGGGTGGCCCGCCGACTCGGGCGGGGCCCACCCCCTACTGCGGCCCGTACCTGCGGCCCGTCTTCGAAGTGATCCCGCCCAGCACACCGCGCGGCGCCAGCTTCACCACACCCATCAGCGCCTTGTACCGAGGGTCGGGGATCGAGACCGCCTTCCCGCGCGCCAGGTCCGCGAGCGCGGTCTCCACCACCTTGTCCGCGTCCAGCCACATCCACCCGGGGATGTTGTCCGTCCCCACCCCGGCCCGCTGGTGGAACTCGGTGCGGACGAAACCGGGGCAGAGCACCATGAGCCGTACCCCCGACCCGGCCATGTCCCGCGCCGCGCCCTGGGTGAACTGGACGACCCACGCCTTCGACGCGCCGTAGGTCCCACGGGGAACGAAGGCCGCCACCGACGCCACATTGACCACCCCGCCCCGGCCGCGCTCCCGCATCGGCGCCGTCGCGGCGGAGGTGAGCCGCAGCACCGCCTCGCAGTGGACCTTCAACATCGTCAGCTCATCGGCCATGGACACCTCCAGGAAGCGTCCCTTGTTGGTGAAGCCGGCGTTGTTGACCAGCAGATCCACCGGGCTCTTCCGGTCGGCGAGCCGCTTCTCGACCGCCGCGATCCCGCTGTCCAGCGACAGGTCCGCGGTCAGCACCTCCGCTTCGATGCCATGCCGGTCGTGCTGTTCGGTGGCCTGCTCCCGCAACCTCTTGGTGTCGCGGGCCACCAACACCAGGTTGTGTCCCTCGGCGGCGAGGCGCCGGGCGAACGCGGCGCCGATGCCCGCGGTCGCTCCCGTAATCAGTGCGGTCGTCATAGGCGGCACGTTAGTGCCCCGCGTGCGACTCCGGCGCCCGCACACTGCCCGCTTTCTGCCCCTTCTCCACCACGACGAACTGGCCCATCATCCCCAGATCCTCGTGATAGAGCAGATGGCAGTGATACATATACGGAGTGTTCGGGTCCGCGGGCCCGTCGAAGCGCATCGCGAGCTTGACCGTCGAGCCGGGCGGGACGAAGACCGTGTCCTTCGCGCCGCGCAGCTGCGGCGGTGGCTCCCGGCCGTCCACCTCCAGCACCCGGAACTGCACATCGTGCACATGGAAATTGTGCGGGGTGCCGTCATCGTTGCGGACGACCCAGGTCTCGGCCGTGCCCCGGGTGACGGTCGCGTCGATCCGGTCCATCTTCATCTCCTTGCCGTTGATCCCGGTCGTCACCAGCCCGAAGGTCCGCTCGCGCACCGAGTCCGAGCCGTTCGGCACCTCCGGTTCGGCCAGCTCGGCGGGCAGCGCGGGGGCCGGGCGCAGGGTGTCGGCCGCCCGCAGCTCCAGGATGTCGAAAGTGTCGTCGCCGCCCGCGAACCGCTGCCCCCAGCCGTCGCCGTAGCTGGTGTGCGGGAAGCTGCGCAGCACGGTTCGCTCGCCCGGCTTCATCCGCACCACGATCTCCGCCCGCTCACCGGGCGAGAGCTGGACGCGGTCCAGCCGGAGCCCCTTCGGCAACAGCCCGCCATCACTGCCGATCATGGTGAACTGCCGGTCGTCGGAGAAGCCGAAGTCGTAGACACGGGCGGTGGAGGCGTTGACCAGGCGCAGCCGTATCAGCTCGTCGCCGACCGTCCGGTACGGGTCGAGGGTGCCGTTGACCAGGGTGCGGTCGCCCAGGAATCCGGTCTCCCGCAGAAAGCCGTGCCCGAAGTCGAACCTCGCGCCGTCGAACCGGACGTCCTGGACTATGACGGGCAGGTCGTCGATGCCGTAGCGCTTCGGCAGGGGAAGCTTCGCCGAGGCGTCATCGTCTATGAGGAACATCCCGGCGAGCCCGCGCTGCACATGCTTCTCGGTCCTGCCGTGCGGATGCGGGTGGTACCAGAGGGAGGCGGCCGGCTGGTCCACGGTCCAGTTCGGTGCCCAGGTCCCACCGGGGGCGACCATCTGATGCGGGCCGCCGTCCATCTTCGCGGGCAGATGCATGCCGTGCCAGTGCACCGTGGACTCCTCGCCCAGGGTGTTCTTGATCCGCACCTGGACCTTCTCGCCTCGCTCCGCCCGCAGTGTCGGTCCCAGATAGTCACCGTTGAAGCCCCAGGTCGGAGTCTGCCGTCCGGGCCTGAACTCCTTCCGGCCGGATTGCATGGTCAGATCGAAGACCCGCGTACCGTCATCGCGGACGGTCGACTTCGCCAGTGGCGGGACCGCCAGCTCGCGGGTGAACTTCGCGCCTGCGGTGGATATGTCGGCGGTGGAGTAGAGCCAGAAGGAACCGCCGGCGACCGCAGCGGCCACCACGGCCATCACGGTCCCGAGACTGATGAGAACGCGCTTCGTACGGGACATGCTTCGAGCGTCCCGGGATCCGTCGACGGTGACATCGGGGACCGCCCCCCAGCCACCCCCCAATCAACTCCCCTGTTTCCTTAGGGATTCCCCCCGAGCGCGCGGTCCGGGGCGCGGGCGCCGGTCAGCTGTCGGCCGGTGAACTGGTCAACCAGACAACCAACCAGACAGCCGGTCAGCCGGTCACGATCACGCGCGCCCGGTCAGGCGCCGGCGCCGTACCGCTCCACATACGCCCGGGCCTTCCACAGCAACTCGGAGTGGAGCGCGTCACCCGCTGCCAGCACCTTCGGCAGCAGGCCGCGTTCGACGGTCGCGGCGCGGAACGCCAGGGCGACCGTCACCTCGTGACCAGGCCGGTGGACGATCTCGATCGGGTCACCCGCGCGGATCGCGCCCGGCTCGATCACCCGCAGATAGGCGCCGGGGGAGCCGTGCCCGGTGAAGCGCTTGACCCAGCCCTGCTCGCCCAGCCAGGACGCGAACGTCCGGCACGGAATACGCCCGGTCGTCACCTCCAGCACCAGCCGGTCGCCGATCCGCCAGCGCTCGCCGATCAGCGCCGCGTTCATATCGAGACCGGAGGTGGTGAGGTTCTCCCCGAAGGTTCCATTGGTGAGCGGGCGGCCCAGTTCCCGCTCCCAGCGGTCCAGGTCCTCGCGCGCGTACGCGTAAACGGCCTGGTCCCGCCCGCCGTGATGGCGCGGATCGGCGACGGTGTCCCCCGCGAGGCCGCTGCCGCCCGCACCCTTGGCGCCGGGGTCCGTCACCTGTACGGCCCCGTCGACCGGGCGTTTGTCGATGCCCGTGGTGCCGCCGGGGGTGTCGGTATAGGCCACCGTCTTCGGCCGGCCCACATTCACGGTCAGCACCTTCATGGCGGCCACGCTACCGGCCTGTCTCAAAGTGTCCACTCGAAAATTTCCCTCATACCCAAGCATCACTTATCATCAAAGGGTGATCGAGGCCCGTCATCTCCGAGTTCTGCGCGCGGTGGCCGCCGCCGGATCCTTCTCCGCCGCCGCGCGCACCCTGGGCTGCACCCAGCCGGCCGTCAGCCAGCAGATGAAGGCGCTGGAGGCATCGGCCGGCACCCCGCTGCTGATCCGTACGGGCCGGGAAATGCGGCTGACCCAGGCCGGGGAGACGCTGGTCCGCCATGCCTCCGGCATCCTCGCCGGTCTCACCGCCGCCGAGGAGGAGATCGCGGCCATCGCCGGACTGCGGGCCGGCCGGGTGCGCCTGGTGTCCTTCCCCAGCGGCAGCTCCACCCTGGTCCCGGTCGCCCTGGCCGCCCTGCGCGCGGCTCACCCGGGCACCCGGGTCTCGCTCGTCGACGCCGAGCCGCCGCGTTCGGTGGAGATGCTCCGGGAGGGCGACTGCGATGTGGCGATCGCCTTCCGTTACGGCGGCTCGGCCGAGCGCGGCGCGGAATGGGGCGATCTGATCGTCCGTCCCCTGCTCACCGACCGGCTGGTGGGGCTGGTCCCTGAGGGCCACCGGCTCGCGGACTCCGGCACCGTCACCATCGGTGATCTCGCCGACGAGCCCTGGATCGCGGGCTGCCCCCGCTGTCGGCGCCAGCTCGTGGAGGTCTGTGAAGCGGCCGGGTTCACCCCCCGTATCGACTTCGCCACCGATGACTACCCGGCCGTGATCGGCCTGGTCGGAGCGGGTCTGGGTGTCGCGGTCCTCCCCGAACTGGCCCTGGAGTCGGTACGTCTGAAGGGCACCCGCACCGTGACCCTCGACCCCCCGGTCGCCCGCGAGATCGTCGCCCTCACCCTCCCCGACCTCTCCGGGGTCCCCGCGGTGGCGGCAACGCTCGACCAGCTGAGCCTCGCGGCCACCCGCTGACCCGGCCGGTTCGCGCCGACGACCGGCCGCGCGGCGCCGACCCCGGACGGAAACCAGGACCTGCCCGTGGACGTCATCCCGGGCGGGCCCGGAAGCAGGTCCCCGGACGCTCCGGACACATCCCCGTACGGGAGGGACCCTTCAGGACAGAACCTGGGCGGAAAACGCCAGGCGTAACCCCGGGCAGGACCCCGGAAGCGGGACGGTGGTCTGCGGAGCACGCCAAAGGCCGGGGGAGACCGGAGGCTCAGGGTCCGGAACCCCGGAACCCCGGAACCCCGGAACCCCGGAACCCTGGAACCCCGGAACCCCCGGAACCCCCGGAACCCCCGGAACCCCCGGAACCCCCGAAACCCCGGAACGGCCCGCGTCGCCCGGGGCCCGGCGCCCCTAAGGGCCGGACGGCGACCCGGCGGACCGGACCGGGACCCCCGCGTGCCACCACCCCCGCGCGCCACGACCCGCGCGCGTCCCGGCGTGGATCCGGGCACGCCAAGGGCCCGAAAGCCGGGAGCCTGCGGGCAGGCACGGGCCCGGACCATCGGGTGGCGATATGCAGGAACGTTTCTGCTGAGGGAGGGGCTCGCGGGACGTCAACCCCGCCCCGCCCCCGGCGCGCTCGTCGCCGGGACCAGGCGGTGCCGGGCTCGTCCCATCAGCTCCTCGCGTTCGTCCTCCGTCAGTCCGCCCCACACGCCGTACGGCTCCCGCACCGCCAGCGCGTGTGCCGCGCACTCCGCGCGGACCGGGCACCTCATGCAAACCTCTTTCGCCGAGTTCTCGCGCGCACTCCGTGCCGCGCCTCGCTCGCCCTCGGGATGGAAGAACAGTGAGCTGTCCACCCCACGGCAGGCCGCGAGGAGCTGCCAGTCCCACAAGTCGGCGTTGGGTCCGGGAAGGCGGGAGAAATCTGCCATAGCGCTTGCCCCTTGAAACCGTGGCTGAAGTGGATTCGGTCAGGTCGCGCGCACGGGCTGGGATACGAGCCGCATCCGGCACCCGCACCATGCTCCACGACCGTACATCTACTGTGTAAGTAGATGTAAATATGACGTATTGCGAATCTAGCCATAGACATCCCCAAAAGTGAAGAAATGCCGCTGAATGGGGCATACCTTACGAGTGAAGAATCGTTCACCCGCAACGCCCAGGGCCGCACACGCGCCCTCACGTAGAGTGCCGAAGAGGGCAGGCCGACCCGTAACTCTTTCGAGTGACCGTCGTTGGTAGGGCGGAGGCGGTTGAAGGAAGAAGTGCTCGGGCACATGTCCGAGGGCGTTCAACCGCACAGGTGACAAAACGTACCCAGCCTGGAGGCTCAAGGTGACGCGCATCAGCTGCGGAGGGCGGCCATGACATCCGTCCTCGTCTGCGACGACTCCCCGCTTGCCCGAGAGGCGCTCCGCCGCGCGGTCGCGACCGTGCCCGGCGTCGAGCGCGTGACGACCGCGGCCAACGGCGAGGAAGTCCTCCGCCGCTGGGGCGCCGATCGCTCGGATCTGATTCTGATGGACGTACGCATGCCCGGACTGGGCGGCGTCGAGACGGTCCGCCGGCTTCTCTCCGCCGACCCCGGCGCCCGGATCATCATGCTCACGGTCGCGGAGGACCTCGATGGCGTCGCGCTCGCCGTCGCCGCCGGTGCCCGTGGCTATCTGCACAAGGACGCCTCGCGCGCCGAACTGCGCGCGACGGTCACCCAGGCGCTCGCCGACCCGACGTGGCGGCTGGCTCCGCGCAGACTGCGCTCGGCCGAGATGGGCGCCGCGCCCACCCTCACCGCGCGTGAGATCCAGGTGCTGGAAGGCATGAGTCACGGCCGGTCCAACGCCGAGATCGGTCGAGAGCTGTTCCTCTCCGAGGACACGGTCAAGACCCATGCGCGCAGGCTGTTCAAGAAGCTGGGAGCCTCGGACCGGGCGCACGCCGTCGCGCTCGGATTCCGCTGGGGCCTGGTCCGCTAGAGACTCTCCACCGGATCGGGCCGGACCCATCGGGTCCGGCCACAGATCCGGCGACCGGGCCCCCCCCGGCTCCGCCG
>NZ_JBSGUP010000058.1:0-23322 GCF_053607985.1 Streptomyces sp. NPDC055078 | reverse complement strand
GGCTGGAAGTGGTGGCCCGGGCTGTTGATGCGAGCCCCGCCTGGGGGTACTCCGCCTGGCTGCGCCGGGGGCACCCCCACCCAGGCGAAGCCCTGGGGGAGATTGAGGCGCGGGGTGCGGCTGCCGATGTCTTGGGGTCCCCGTGTTCGGTGCACCCGCGGGTCGGCTGTTCGGCGTCTGGCTGGTGGGAAGGCACGGCCTTCGGCCGTGTCCTCAAGCGCCGGACGGGCTGGAGTGGCTTGGTCCCCAGTACTCGGCCCTGTTTCAGCCTCGCCGGCGATTGAGGCGCGGGGGTGTGGGGGCGGAGCCCCCGTGAGGTGGTCGCCGCAGGGTCAGGGGGTCAGGAGTTGTTCGAGGGTGATGGCGATGCCGTCCTCGTCGTTCGAGGCGGTGATGTCGGAGGCGACGGCCTTGAGCTCGCGGTGGGCGTTGGCCATGGCGACACCATGCGCGGCCCAGCCGAACATGGGTATGTCGTTGGGCATATCGCCGAAGGCGATCGTGTCGGCGGCGCGGATACCGAGACGGCGGGCGGCGACGGAGAGCCCGGTGGCCTTGCTGAGGCCGAGGGGGATGAGTTCCACCGTCCGCGGGCCGGCCATCACCACATCGACCAGACCGCCGACGGTCTCCTTCGCGATAACGGTCAGGGCGTCGTCGTCCAGCTCCGGGTGCTGGATATAGATCTTGGTCAGCGGGGCCGCCCACAGCTCGTCCAGATCATGGAACGGGATCATCGGAAGCCGGCCCTCCTGGACGTCGTACCCGGGGCCGACCAGGACATCGCCGTGCAGGCCGTCCCGGCTCGCCGCCAGGGCGACCGGACCCACCTCGGCCTCCAGCTTGGCGACGGCGATGGCCGCGAGCCGGCGGTCCAGGGTCAGAGAGGTCAGCAGGCGGTGCTCGCCCGCGTGGTACACCTGGGCGCCCTGACCGCAGACCGCCAGGCCCTGATAGCCGAGATCGTCCAATATGTAACGGGTCCAGGGCACACCGCGCCCGGTGACGACGATATGCGCGGCCCCCACCGCGGTGGCCGCGGTGAGCGCTTCGCGCGTGCGCTCGGAGACGGACTCGTCGCTGCGCAGCAGGGTGCCGTCGAGATCGGTGGCGATCAGTCGGTACGGGAACGGAGTACGGGTCACTTGGCGATCGGCTCCAGAATCTCCCGGCCCCCCAGGTAGGGACGCAACACCGGCGGCACCCGCACCGAACCGTCGGCGAGCTGGTGGTTCTCCAGGATCGCCACGATCGTGCGCGGTACGGCACACAGCGTGCCGTTCAGCGTCGACAGCGGACGCACCTTCTTCCCGTCGCGCATCCGGACGGACAGCCGCCGGGCCTGGAAGCTGTCGCAGTTCGACGCGGAGGTCAGCTCGCGGTACTTGCCCTGGGTCGGGATCCACGCCTCGCAGTCGTACTTGCGCGACGCCGATGAGCCGAGATCTCCGGTGGCCACATCGATGACCTGGAACGGCAGCTCAAGACCGGTCAGCCACTGCTTCTCCCACTCCAGGAGCCGCCGGTGCTCGGCCTCGGCGTCCTCGGGAGCGACGTACGAGAACATCTCGACCTTGTCGAACTGGTGCACCCGGAAGATGCCACGGGTGTCCTTGCCGTACGTCCCGGCCTCGCGGCGGAAGCACGGCGAGAAGCCCGCGTACCGCAGGGGCAGCTTGTCGGCGTCGATGATCTCGTCCATGTGGTACGCGGCGAGCGGGACCTCGGAGGTGCCGACGAGATAGAAGTCGTCCTTCTCCAGGTGGTACACGTTCTCCGCGGCCTGGCCGAGGAAACCCGTGCCCTCCATGGCGCGCGGGCGGACCAGCGCCGGAGTCAGCATGGGGATGAAACCGGCCTCGGTGGCCTGGGCGATCGCCGCGTTGACGAGCGCCAGCTCCAGCAGCGCGCCCACGCCCGTCAGATAGTAGAAGCGCGAGCCGGAGACCTTGGCGCCCCGCTCGACATCGATGGCGCCCAGCGCCTCGCCCAGCTCCAGATGGTCCCTGGGCTCGAAGCCCTCGGCGGCGAAGTCGCGCACGGTGCCGTGCGTCTCCAGGACGACGAAGTCCTCCTCGCCGCCGACCGGCACATCCTCATGGACGAGGTTGCCGAGCTGGAGCAGCAGCACCCGGGTCTCGTCGTCGGCCTCGCCCTGCGCCGTGTCCGCCGCCTTGACGTCGGCCTTGAGCTGTTCGGCCCGCTTCAGCAGCTCGGCGCGCTCCTCGGCGGACGCCTTGGGGATGAGCTTGCCGAGCGACTTCTGCTCGGAGCGCAGCTCATCGAAGCGAAGGCCGGACGACCTGCGCCGCTCATCGGCGGAGAGCAGGGCGTCGACGAGCTGGACGTCCTCTCCACGGGCGCGCTGGGAGGCGCGGACACGGTCGGGGTCCTCACGGAGCAGGCGAAGGTCAATCACCCCACCAGGCTACCGGTGCGCCCTCTTCGACCGCCCACCCGATATTGCCGTGCATTAGGTTCTGCACCAATTAGGGCGATTTGCTGGATTTTTAGATCTTGTATCAGGAATAGCCGTAATGCTTGGTTATGGGAGGTGGCACACCCGTCGCGCCCCGGCCGCATCCCGGCCGTGTTCCGGCCGCGCCCCGGCCGTGTTCCGGCCGTGTTCCGTCAAAGGAGCGCGATGTCATTCGCCGGAACGGGGCAGTCGCCGGGGGCCGGAATTGACCCACTTCCTTTGCGCGGCGGGGCACTTGAGCCGCCGTTGTCCACAGGCATGCGGGCTGGCGAAAAGTTATCCACAGGCTGTGCGGGAGGGCTGTGGATCACGGAAGTGATCATTCCCCGATGAGTGCCTGGTGAGAAGGATGCCCGTCGCAAACCGCCCTATCGCACTCATTCAGGTGGTAATTGCTCGCTCCAAAAAGTTGATCAATGAAATGGAGGTGACGCGAGGGTGGCCGGGCGACCTGTGCCCCTGTGGAGGGATGTGGGGTGAGCGGGGCGATTTGTCGACCACATCGGGGCGGGTTGTCGACTTGTCCCCAGGTCGAGACTCAAGCCTGTGGATAACTCTGTGGATGATGAAAATCGGCAGGTAGGACTGCTTAAGCATGTTTCGGGGAGAGCCTGGGTACTGCGGGGGCTGCCGGAGGTTCAGGCCCGGCCGTCCTGGCAGCGGGCCAGCCAGTCGGACGCCGCCGTGAAGTCCGCGTCCGACGTACCCGTACGGAGGGCGCGTACATCCGCGACCGCCACCCCCGCGCGCGGATACGACCCGAGGAACCGCACCTGAGGGCAGATCCGCTTCAGCCCCATCAGCGCCTCGCCCACCCGCCGGTCGGAGATATGGCCCTCGGCGTCGACGGCGAAGCAGTAGTCGCCGATGCCCCGGCCGGTCGGCCGTGACTGGAGGAGCATCAGATTGACCCCGCGTACCGCGAACTCCTGGAGGAGTTCCAGCAGGGCACCGGGGTGGTCGTCGCGCTGCCAGAGGACCACCGACGTCTTGTCCGCGCCAGTCGGTGCGGCGGGCCTGGCGGGGCGGCCGACGAGGACGAAGCGGGTCTCCGCGTTCTCCGCGTCGTGGATGTCGGTGACCAGCGGCTCAAGACCGTAGGTCGCCGCCGCGAACTCGCCGGCGAAGGCCGCGTCGTACCGGCCCTCCTGCACCAGCCGGGCGCCGTCTGCGTTCGACGCGGCGGACTCCCACAGGGCGTCCGGGAGGTGCGCGCGCAGCCAGTTGCGCACCTGGGGCTGGGCGACGGGGTGCCCGGTCACCGTCTTGACCCCGGACAGCGGGGTCCCCGGCCGGACCAGCAGCGCGAACGCGATCGGCAGCAGCACCTCGCGGTAGATCATCAGCGGCTCGCCCGACGCCAGCTCGTCGAGGGTCGCCGTCACACCGCCCTCCACGGAGTTCTCGATCGGTACGAGGGCGGCCGCGGCGTCCCCGTTGCGTACGGCGTCGAGTGCGGCGGGCACGGACACCATCGGCACCAGCTCCCGGGTGGCCGCTTCCGGGAGCGTACGGAGGGCGGCTTCGGTGAAGGTGCCCTCGGGGCCCAGATACGTGTAGCGCGTGGCTGACATACCGGTCACCCTAATGCGCCCGCCACGGCCTTGTGTCCGCGTCGTCTGTCCCGGCACCCGGGGCCGGGACAGGTCGGCCCGGACTGGATCTCCGGCCCGCCCGCCCCGACCCCCGCACCCGCGTCGGGGCCCGCAAGGGGTCGTCCGCGCCTGCCCTGACCGAGCTGAGGTAAGGGGCGTCGGCCATGGACCGCGCCCCTTACGGCTCCAGCAGCCGCTGCCCCACGTACTCCCCCTTCGCCGCCCCGCCCGGCACGGCGAACAGTCCGCTCGCCTCGTGCCGGAGGAAGGGGGAGAGCGCGTCCCCCCGGTCGAGCTTGCGCTGTACGGGGACGAAGCCGCGCAGAGGGTCGGCCTGCCAGCAGATGAAGAGGAGCCCCGCGTCCGGGGTGCCGTCCGGGCCGATGCCGTCGTGGAAGGAGAAGGGGCGCCGCAGCATCGCGGCACCGCCGTTCTGCTCGGGGGCGGAGATCCGGGCATGGGCGTTGGCGGGGATGACGGGCTTCCCGTCCGGGCCCAGCTCGTCCAGGGCCGGATCGGTCGTCTCGTCGCCACCGGTCAGCGGGGCGCCGTCGGACTTGCGGCGGCCGATCACCTGTTCCTGCTTCGGCAGCGGGAGCCGCTCCCAGTCGTCCAGGAGCATCCGGATGCGGCGTACGACGGCGTACGAACCGCCCGCGAGCCATGCGTGCTCGGTGCCCGAAGGGACGAAGATCCGCTGGTCGAAGTCCGGCTCGGACGGTTTTGGGTTGTTGGTGCCGTCGACCTGTCCCATCAGATTGCGGGTGGTCATCGGCCGGCCGGTGGCACCCGGCGAACGGTTGAACCCGGTCATCTGCCAGCGCACCCGGGCCGCGTCCCCTGCCTCCTTCTGCACGGCCCTCAGGGCGTGGAAGGCGACAAGACCGTCGTCGGCGCCGATCTGGACCCATAGATCGCCGTTCGAACGCCGGGCGTCGAGCCGGTCGGCGGAGAAGGGCGGCAGCGGGTCGAGACCGGACGGGCGCCGGTCCACCAGCCCCGTACGGTCGAAGAAGGTACGGCCGAACCCGAAGGTCACCGTCAGCGAGGAGGGGCCCGCGTCCAGCGCGACACCCGTGTCGGCGCCCTCGGCCGGGCGGCCGGTCATCAGGGTGGCGGCCAGCGCGGACCAGCGGCGCATCAGCGCGGCGGCCTCCCGGCGGCCGGCCCCCGGAGCCAGATCGAAGGCGATCAGCTGGCCGTGGGTCTGGAGGGGGGTGGTGATTCCGGGCTGGTGCGCGCCGTGGAAGGCGACGGCGGTCGAGCCGACCGTGGTCAGCGCGGTCGGGGCGGAGCCGGAGGCGGCCGCGTGGGCCACGGCCCCGCCCGCCGCGCCGAGCGCGAGCCCCGTCGCGCCTGCCGCGCCGGCCGTGCCGAGCAGCCGCCGCCTGGAGATCCCCGAACCGGGCCCGGGGATCCCGGAACCGGACGGGGGGATGCCGGAACCGGACGGGGACGGTCCGCGTACTGGGGACGGTCCGCGTGCCGCGGGCAGCTTGGGCGGCTTGGACGGCTTGGGCGGCTTGGAGGAACCGGCCGCTCCGGACCGTCCCGCTGCGCTGTCCCCTGCCCTGTCCCCTGCCCCGCCCCCGTCCCTGTCCCTGTCCGCCGCGCCGCTTCCTGACGTGCCCCTGTCCCTGTCCGTCGCGCCGTCCGTCGCGCCCTCCGACGCCCCGGCCGGGGCCCCTGAGGGCACACCGGGAAGTCCGCGCTGCGGGATATCGCTGTCACTCACGGAAGATCAACCGATCCTCACGGTCTTGTCGATGGTCGTCTGGTCGATATCGGATGTCCGTACGGTCACCTGGACCTGCCAGTCTCCCGGCATCGGGATCTGCACCGCGCCGGCGCTCCAGTGTCCCGCCGCCAGCCGGTCGGGGGTGATGGGCAGGGGGCCGATCTGCTTGGCCTGGAGAGTGAACGAGATCTTCACCTCGGGCACATCCAGCGGCTTTCCGTCCGGGCGGTCGACCCACAGATGCAGCTCGTTGGCCCCGGGGCTCGCCGGGTCGAGAGTAAGACGTACGGTCCCCTTGCCGTTCGCGCCGCCGGTGTCGAAGGGCAGTTTCAGCTCCGCCGGGCCCTGGGGTGTCGGCTGGGCTTCGGTGCTGCCGCCGGAGCCCGCCCGGCCCGCCTCCTCTTCCGTACGGCCCGGTTCGGTGGTCGTCAGGATGGTGGTCACCACGAGCAGGATCACCGCGATGCCCGCCTCGGCCAGCACGGAACGGCGCAGTCCGGACCGTACGGGGTCGGCGTCGCGCGCCTTCTTCTGCCGGGCGGTGGTCACCGCGACCCGCTGCCGGGCGAGCTGAGCCGCCCGCTCGGGGTCATCGCCCGCGCCGGAGACGACCGCCTCCGGTTGCGCCGATGCCGGTTGCGCCGATACCGGTTCAGCCACCGCCGGTTCAGCCACCGCCGGTTGTGCCGTCTCCGCTTGTCCCGACGCCAGTTGCGCCGTCCAGCGCCGCGAGACCCAGGCGACGCCGAGCATCACCACCACCAGCGCCACCTTGATCAGCAGCAGCTGTCCGTATGACGTCCCCGTCAGCGCCGACCACGAGCCGACCTGCCGCCAGGACTGATAGAGCCCGGTCGCCGCCAGGACGACGACACTCGTGAAAGCGACCCGGGAGAACCGCCGTACCGCCGAGGGTTCGAACGATGGCACCCGGTACAGCGAGGTCAGGATCGCCGCGAGGCCGCCGAGCCAGGTCGCCACGGCCAGCAGATGCAATACGTCGACGGGCATCGCGACGCCGACCTGGATACCGGTCGACGCGTGCTCGGAGAGAGCCCAGGTCGCCGCGATCCCCGCCGCGACGACGGTCCCGCCGACCGCCAGCCCGAAGGCGAGATCCTTCCGCCGACCGGTTTCGTCGCGGTTGGCATCGTCGCCGTCCCGTTTCGCGTACGCGCCGAACAGCACCGCGATGAACAGCGCGGCGGCGCCGAGCAGCAGCAGCCGGGAGACCAGCGCGGCCCCGGTCTTGGTCTCCAGAACGTCCCGCAGCCCGCTGAGGTCGAAGGCGTCGGCGAACTTCCCGGAACCGGTGTACGGGGTGCGCAGCAACAGCAGTGCGAGGGTCGAGACGGTCAGTGCCGTCCACCCCTGGACGACGAGCCGCTGCAGCGGCCTGACCGCGGCCCCGCGCCGCCAGCAGAGCAGAATGAAGGAGGCACCGCCGACCATCAGGACGAAGCCCGCGTACGCCACGTAGCGCGCGACGTCGTAGAGTCCGCCGACCAGGCCGCCGCCCGCCTCCTGGGAGGGCAGCTCGACATCGGTCTTCGACGGCGCCCCGATGGAGAAGGTGAACGCGCCGGAGATGGGGTGGCTGTCCGCCGATACGGCCTGCCAGGCCACGGTGTAGGTGCCCTGGGGCAGACCGGGCAGCAGCTCGACGGCGTAGCCGGGCCTGCCGCCGGTGGAGATCTCGCGGACGGCGGCCTTGTCCGCCCGTTTGCCGCTGGGTTCGAGGACCCGTATCGAGTTCTTCCCCATGGCGATCTTCTCGGAGAAGGTGAGGGTCACATCGGCGGGGGCGGTGGCGACCACCGCCCCGTCCCGCGGATCGCTCCCGGTCAGGGCGGCATGGGCCGACGCGGGGCCCGCGGCGGCGAGCAGCGCGCCGAGGGCCGTGCCGACGAGTACGGCCGTCGCGAGCAGCGTACGGACGAACTGCCGCACCGGGAACGGTCCGAGGCGCGGGGCGGTGGTTGTCATGGCGTGGTCGGTCCCCTCATCGCTCAGTGCTTCTCATCGCTCAGTGCTTCATCGATCGGGGCTTCATGGATCAGTGCTTCATCGAGCGGGCTTCGGTGCTCAGTGCTCAGCGCTCAGTGCTTCGCCGGGTGGTACGACGCTTCTTTGACCGGAAGCTGGACCGAGATCGGGTCGGACTTCTCGAAGCGCAGCTCCACGGAGACCTTCTCGCCCCGCTTCGGCCGCTCCTTGAGCTTCATGAACATGAGGTGATTGCCACCGCGTTCAAGATCCAGCCTGCCGTCGGCGGGGATGTCGAACGACTCCACCTTCCGCATCTTCTGGTCCTTGGACTCGTGGATCGTCACATCGTCGGAGAGCGCGCTGCGGACGGCGGTGAGCTTGTCGGCCGCGTCGCCGCTGTTGTGCACGGTCAGGAAACCCGCCGCCATGTCGCCGACCGGCTGGGGCATGAACGCGCCGTCGACCTTCAGCTCGGGCTCGTCGGTTCCGCCCGAGCAGCCCGCGAGCACCAGTGCCGTACTCAGGGCCAGGGCACCGGCCGGAGCCGTACGACGGAACCTGGAACGGGAGCGGGGTCCGCCGGCCGGGCGCTTCACGGCTTCTCCCCGCGGACGAGCTTCGGCAGATCCTCGGCGAAGTCGTCCGCCGATGTGCTCTCGCCGTAGAGGACGTATCCCTTGTCCGTCTTCGGCGAGAACGCGACGACCTGGGCGCCGTGCATGGAGACGACCGAGCCGTCCTTCTCCTTCTTCGCCTCGTCGATGCCGATGCCCATCTGGCGCGCGCCCGCCTGGATGGTCGGGAAGTCGCCGCTGAGCCCGATGAACGACGGGTCACCGGCGCTGGGCAGCCACTTGCCCAGTTCGGCCGGGGTGTCGCGGGCCGGGTCGGTGGTGATGAAGACGACCTGGAGCTTGTCCTGGTCGGCCTTGGGGAGCTTCTTCTTGGCGATGGCGATATTGCTCATCGTCAGCGGGCAGACGTCGGGGCAGTTGGTGTAGCCGAAGAAGATCATCGTCGGCTTGCCCTTGGTCCGCTCGCGCAGGTCGTACTCCTGCCCCTTGGTGTCCGTCAGGACGAGGTCGGGCTTGGTGTACGGCGAGTCCAGCACGGTCCCGGCCACGGACTTCTCCTGCTTGGAGATGTCGGCGATGGAACTCTTCGTGGTGTTCGAGTCCGAGTCCGAACCGGAGTCGGACGAGCAGGCGGACAGGGTGAGGGCGGCCACGACGAGCGTGGCCGCCAGTGCGGTCTTCGTGCGCATGGAGAAATGCCTCAGGTTTGGTCGGGGTCGGTACGGAGCCGGTGTGCCAGGCGGTGGGCCGGGCAGTTGTCAGGCGGTAGGCCGGCCGGTGTGCCGGGCGGTTGTCAGGCGGTGCGGCGGCGGCCGGCCAGGACACCGAAGGCAACGCCCACGGCGCCGACCAGGATGCCGACGACCGCCAGGACACGGGCGGTGGAGTCGGAGTCGTCGGTCGATGCGGTACCGGACTTCTCGTCCTGCCCGGCCTTCTCAGTGTTCTTTGCGTCCTCGGCGTCCTTCGCACCGGCCCCGTGTCCGTCGCCCGCGGGGGCCGAAAGCGCCAGGACCGGCGCGGGCGAATCGGGCTCGGCCGCGCCCTCCTTCGGCTCCTCGATCCAGCGGACGACCTCGTTGTTGTCGTACGTCTGGAGGGCCTTGAAGACCAGTTGGTCCGCCTTCTCGGGGAGCTGCCCGAGGGAGACCGGGAACTGCTGGAACTGCCCCGGTTCGATCTTGGAGCCGTCGGCGGTCCAGGTGACCTTGGAGACCGCCTCGGTGATCTGCCTGCCGTGCACCGTGAGCGGCTTGGCCAGCTTGGACTTGGTGACCGCGACCTTCCAGCCGGGCACGGGCTGCGGCATCACCGACGCCAGCGGGTGCTCGGTCGGCAGGCTGACCTCCAGCTTCACGGTCGAGGCGGCATCGCGCTCATTGGGGACCTTGAAGTTGACCGTGGCGTAACCGCCCCGGGCGGCCTCGCCCTGCGGCTGGACGGAGACATGCGCGAAGGCGGTCCCGGAGAGCAGCAGTGGGGAGACGGCGGCGACCGCCGCGACGGCGAGCACCCGGGAGACGCGAGAGGTCCGGGAGACGCGGAAGGAAGGACTCATGGCGAAGACACTCCACAGTGAGGAGGAGAGACGGAGGGGTGCCACGGCGCGCGGGACGCGCGCGGGCACGACGGCCGCACTCCCGTCGAGTGGGCCGTGTCAGGCTGCGAGAGCGAGCCGCGTCGCGGGCGGCCCGCGCCTGATCACCGTGTGCTGGAGTGCTTCGCCCGCCGCCGTCGGCGGTGGCGCGTCCGTGGCCCGCTGGGCGCCCGCCCCGGGCACCGGAGTCCGTACGAGACCGCGCCGGAGCGCCCGTACGAGCGCGAGCGCGGCGCGCAGCGGACGCAGCCAGGCCGCCGCGGCGACCTCCTGCGCCGGGCTCGCGGACAGCCGGATGAGCCGCGCCAGCGCCAGATCCCCGCGCCGCAGCAGCCAGCCGGTCGCGAGCGCGGCCAGCAGATGCCCCAGCAGCATGGGCAGGGATGGCAGCAGCTCCGGCTGGGCCGCCGATGCCGTATGAGCGCCGTGGGGCTGGATGCCGTGGGCGGGCGGGTCGATACCCGCCGTGGTGACGATCCGGTGCGCGTCGGTCGGGCTGAGCGAGGTGGCGCCCGACCCGCAGACCAGCTTCGCGGCCAGTCTGATCAGCGCGTCGTCGGCCGTCGGCGCGAGACGCAGATCGTGCTGGCCGACGCCGAACAGCGCGTGCAGGACGAGCTGCCCCGCCGCCAGCGCGGCGGCGATCGACGGCAGGGAGCGTGCCCGGCCCGTGAACGGCACGACCAGGACGAAGGTCGTGACAAGTCCGACCGCCAGCGCCCACCACGGGACCGTCGCGCAGGCGGCCACCGCATGCCCTGTCGCGGCCAGCGCGACACAGACCGCGGTGAAGACCGCGGCCCTCAGCAACCGGGGGCCCGCTCCGGCGCGGACACCGGACGGGGGCGACGGGGACGACATGGCCGGGTCATCATCGCACTGCGACCCGAACCTCCGTACGGCAGGTCCGGAAGGTCCTCTTTGGCCACGTCACCAGCGATGTTCGGACAAATTTCCGCCTTGACATACACGGCCAACCCGGTGGTGCGCGTCCGCCGAATGAGCGCAATCACACCGACTGTGTGCTTACGGACCCTGCTCGGGGGCAATACGTAACGGTATGTCGAGCCGCAGCCAGGAGGCTGGAGCATGAGCATCTGGTGGTCTCTCCACTTGCGGCGCGAAGCTGCGAGCATTCCGCTCGCCCGGCGTCTCCTGCTCGGCACGATGGAGACAGCGGGGGTGGACCCCGATATCTCGTTCGATCTCTCCGTCGCGCTGAGCGAGGCGTGTGCGAACGCAGTGGAGCACGGTGGTGGCCAGGGCCCGGGGGAGATCTCCGGGGCGTACCGGGTCACCGCGTATCTGGACGGCGAGAAGTGCCGTATCGAAGTGGCCGATTCCGGTCCCGGCTTCCCCGCCCGGCAGGGAGGGTGCGCCCACACCAGGGCGCAGGCGCCGACGAGCGCCGAGAGCGGGCGCGGACTCTGTCTGATCGAGCAGTTGGCCGATCATGTGCACTTCGGCAACAGACCGGGGCGGGGCGCGGTGGTCAGCTTCGACAAGGTCCTCAAATGGCGGGAGGACGCGCTGCTCAAGGTCTCGTGAGACCTCGCGCGAGCGCGCCCTCGCCGCTGGCGGCCCTGCTGGGCGGAAGTCCCGGCCGGGTCAGCCCGGCCGGTTGCCCGGTTGAGCCTTGCCGGGTCGGCCGGGGTCTGTCCGGGTCAGTCGGGGCAGCCCTGCCGGTTCAGCCCTAAGGGCCGGTCCCGCCGGGTCAGCCCTGCTGGACGGACGCCATCCACGCCTCGACCTCGTCGGCCCGGCGCGGCAGAGCAGCGGACATGTTCCGGTTGCCGTCCTCGGTGACCAGGATGTCGTCCTCGATCCGTACGCCGATGCCCCGGTACTCCTCGGGCACGGTCAGATCGTCCTGCTGGAAGTACAGCCCCGGCTCGACCGTCAGACACATCCCCGGCTCCAGGGTCCCGTCGACATACGCCTCGGTGCGTGCGGCGGCGCAGTCGTGGACGTCCATGCCGAGCATGTGACCGGTGCCGTGCAGGGTCCAGCGGCGCTGGAGGCCCAGTTCGAGCACCCGCTCCACCGGGCCTTCGATCAGCCCCCACTCGACGAGCCGCTCGGCGAGCACCCGCTGGGCCGCGTCATGGAAGTCGCGGTACTTCGCGCCGGGCCCGACCGCCGCGATCCCGGCCTCCTGGGCGTCGTAGACCGCGTCGTAGATCTTGCGCTGGAGTTCGCTGAACCGGCCGCTGATCGGCAGGGTGCGGGTCACATCGGCCGTATAGAGGCTGGTGGTCTCCACACCGGCGTCGAGCAGCAGCAGATCGCCCGAGCGGACCGGGCCGTCGTTGCGCACCCAGTGCAGCGTGGTGGCGTGCGGGCCCGCGGCGCAGATGGAGCCGTAGCCGACATCGTTGCCCTCCACCCGGGCGCGCAGGAAGAACGTTCCCTCGATATAGCGCTCGCTGGTGGCCTGGGCCCGGTCGAGGACCTTGACGACATCCTCGAAGCCACGGGCGGTGGAGTCGCACGCCTTCTGCAGCTCACCGATCTCGAACGCGTCCTTCACCGCGCGCGCCTCGGAGAGGAAGACGCGCAGCTCCTCGTCGCGCTCGGCGGTGACCTTGTCGGTCAGCGCGGCTTCGACACCGGCGTCATGGCCGCGTACGGCACGGACCGGCCCGGTCGCCTCGCGCAGCTTCTCGGTCAGCTCACGCACATCCTCGGCGGGGATGCCCAGCAGCTGCTCGGCCTCCGCGAGGGAGTGGCGGCGGCCGACCCACAGCTCGCCCTGGCCGGACAGCCAGAACTCGCCGTTCTCCCGGTTGGAGCGGGGCAGCAGAAAGACCGTCGCCCGGTGGCCGTCGGCGGTGGGCTCCAGCACCAGGACGCCGTCCTCGGTCTGGTCGCCGGTCAGATACGCGTACTCGGTGGAGGCGCGGAACGCGTACTCCGTGTCATTGGAACGGGTCTTCAGATTGCCCGAAGGGATCACCAGGCGCTCACCGGGGAAGCGCGCCGAGAGCGCGGCCCGGCGGGCGGCGGTGTGCGCCGCCTGCGCTATGGGCGACAGATCGTGCTGCTCGGTGTCCGCCCAGCCGCTCGCCATGTTCTCGGCGAGTTCGTCCGAGACACCCGGGTACAGACCGTTCTTACGCGGCTTGATCGGCTGCTCTTCTTCTTCCGGGGTACTCGGGGTGAGCTCCTCGGCCACGTCTGCCTCCTCGATACAACACTGGACCGGACTCCATCGTATGTGCGACGTGAGTACAGCCTCGCGAGGTGTGAGAAGTCCGTCAAAACGGGCGCGAGCCTACCTTGGCTTCGCGGCCGAAAACCGCCCCCGGCCAGGCATGGGCCGCCGGTCGAAGCGACCGGGCAACGATGCCGTGAGCCGGACGGACCAGTCGGAACCGGCGCCAGCCGAAACCGGGGTCAGTCGGAACCGGCTTCAGCCGAAGTCGGCGCCAGTCGAAACCGGCGTCAGCGAAGCCGGCGACCGGCGGAGCGGGCGCCAGCCGAAGCCGGCGACCGGCGGAGCGGGCTTGTGCCGGAGCGGGCGTCAGGCGAAGCGGGCCGCGAGCAGGACGACGTCCTCGTCGCTGCCGTACCGGTCCAGCCCCTCAGGGAGCACCCTGGCCAGTACATGGTCGGCGACCGCACCCGGGTCCTGGCGCTCCGCCCTCGGCACACTCGCCGCAGCCGCGTGCAGCCGGGCGAAGGCGCGGTCCATCGGGTCGCCGGTGCGCCGCAGGAGCCCGTCCGTGTAGAGCAGAACCGTCTCGCCCGGCTCAGGGCTCAGCTCCACGCTCGGCGCCTCCCAGCAGGCGAGCATTCCCAGGGGCGCGGACAGCGAGGTCTCGATGAACTCGGTGCGCCGCTCGCCGACCACCAGGGGCGGGGCGTGCCCGGCCCCGGCGAGCACGATCTTCCTGGCCGCCGGTTCCGCGTAGGCGAAGAGCGCGGTGGCGGTACGGGCCGGTTCGGTGAGCCGCAGCAGCAGTTCGAGATCGGAGAGTACGGCGACGGGGTCCTCGCCCTCCATCACGGCGTACGCCCTGAGGGAGGCGCGCAGCCGCCCCATCGCGGCCAGGGCGCTCGGCCCCGAGCCGCTGACCGAGCCCACGGCGAGGCCGAGCGCGCCCTCCGGCAGCGGCAGCGCGTCGTACCAGTCGCCGCCGCCGCGCGGCCCCGTGCGGTGCCGGGCGGCGAGCTGGACCCCCGGGACCCGGGGCAGTCTGCTGGGCAGCAGTTCCCCGGCGACGGTCGCCACGGTCTCGCGCGCGTGCTCCAGCTCCAGCAGGCGGGCCAGATGCTCGGTGGCGTACCGCATATAGAGGCCGACCAGATGGCGCTGGCGCTCCACGGGGGCGGCAGGCTCGTCGTAGATCCATACGGCGGCGCCCAGGGTGCCCGCCGCCCGGGACGCGATCGGCTGGGTGTAACTGGCGGCGTAGCCGAGGCGGACGGCGACTTCGCGGTGGCGGGGGTCGAGCGTCTCGTCAGCGAGCAGATCGGGATGCGCGACGGGCTCCGGCAGCGCACCGGCCCCATCGGAACCGAACCCGTCGGAACCGAACCCATCGGAACCGGCCCCGTCGGCGGTGGGCGCATCGACGGTGGACCTGTCGGCGCCGAACCCGTCCGCGCCGGGCCTGTCAGCGCCGACGCCGTCGGGAGGACGGCCTTCCCCGCCGGGGCCCGCGCTTGTCCTGTTCTGTACGGTCGGGTCCGCTCCGGCGGTCCGGCCCGGGGTGGCGGGGTCCGCTCCGGCCGTACGGTCCCGGGCGATCCGGCCGGTCTGGCCAGACCGGCCGGTCTGGGCGGTCCGGGCCTCCAGGATGCGGCCGTACGCGGTCGCCGAACGCGGGACGGTCTCGATATGCCCCAGTTCGGCATGGGTGAGCCCGAGACCCTTGGTGAGGGTGGGGCCGGAGGGCCGGAGACGGCCCTCCCGGTCCGGGTGCGACGGGTCCGGCAGCGGTTCGAGGACGACCATGCCGCGCCGGGCGCCGACCAGAGCGGCACCGGCGTTCAGCAGTTCCCGCAGCGCGGTGTCCAGCGAGCCGGTTCTGGCCAGGCGCTCGGTCAGCTCATGGAGGGTGGTGAGATCGGAGACCCAGCCCGCCAGCCGGTCCTGGATGACCGCGCCGGGAGGGGGCTGGGGAGTGCCCTCGGGAGACGTCGGTGGGGCGGGCAGTGCGGGCAGAGCCGCCGCAGTGTGCGTGGAGTGGAGAGCAGCTGAGTCGATTCCGGCCACTTTCGGCAGGTGAGGGGCGCTCATAGCAGCCGGCTTTCCGACTGGCGTGTTTCGCTCAATAGCATCGCAAACCCCCATGTCATTCTGCGCCGCTACGAATGCATCCACATGTACACGTACATGGAAGGGGATGTCCAGCATTGCACCAGTGGGATTGGTGGTGTCTGGGTTACCTTGAGCCGCCCTTGAACCAATCTTGAACTTGGCTGAAAAATGCACCTGGTGGAGGTCAATTGAGGTCGACTGAGGGCGTTCGGCAGTGGATCCCTCGGTGGATCTCCCCGGAGCACGGTCCCCGGAGAGACCTCGGCGGAAAGCGTCATACCAAGCGTGATGGGTACGTAGACGGTGATGGCCAGGGGCAGTTGGGACCGCCCCGGGAACCTGGCGAGCGGCTCGGGCGTCCTTATACCCGTAGGCCGCGCCAGAATCCACGGCAGATCCCCGCGCGTCCCCACGCGAGTGGGGTTGATCCGAGCGAGCACCCGGCGCGCGCCACCCATGGCGCCGTGCGGGCAATGGACCACAGCCCACGTTCGGCCCCCGGTGGCGATCCTGCCGCAGGCGAAGCGGGGTCGCTCCGAGCCACCCGGCAGGGGCGGTCACCCGCCGATCAGTACGTCCTCGTATGACTCGCGTGTCTCGTGTGAAGGGGCATGACGGGGCTTACGGAGTACGTATCTTGTACGCACAGTGAAGAGCTGCACACATGGTGTGATGTGGACCTCGGCGTTCAACGGAAAGGAACGAGCGCTCATGCGCGAGATCCTCGGAAGGCGACGCAGGCTCCGGTTCCGGCGCAAAAGGGGGCCGGTCCAGCCGCAACAGCTGGAAGCGGCGCTCCTCTGCGCCACCGAGTGGCAATGGCCCGTAATCCCCGGTGTGGGACTGAAGACGGCCGGCGGTCTCTCCGACCGCGGGCGTGGCTGTGCCTGCCCCGATCCCGAGTGCGTCGTACCCGGCGCGCACCCCTTCGATCCCGGACTCCTCGCGGCGACGACGGACGAGCGCATGGTGCGCTGGTGGTGGGCGAACCGCCCCGCCGCTCCGGTCGTCCTCGCCACCGGGGGTGACGCACCGTGCGCGGTGAGCCTTCCCGCGGTGGCCGGTGCCCGGGCGCTGGCGGTGCTCGACCGGCTGGACCGGCGGCTGGGGCCCGTCGTGGCGACGCCCACCCGCTGGTCGCTGCTGGTCGCCCCGTACAGCCTCGAACAGCTCGGCGAGCTGCTCTTCGCCAAGGACTGCGTGCCGAGTTCGCTGCGCTTCCACGGCGAGGGGGGCTATCTGGTGCTGCCGCCGTCGGAGACGGGGACGGGCCAGGTCCGCTGGGAGCGGGCACCGCTGCCGGGGTCGGCCACGCCCTGGCTGCCGCGGGTGGAAGCCGTGGTGGACGCCCTGGTGGAGGCGAGCACCAGCGCACCGGACGGCGGCAGCCGGCTCGCGTACTGAGCGAGCGCGCTTCCCTGCCCTCGCCGCGGTGGGACCTCCGGTCGCGCGAGCCCGGTCGCGAGCCCGGTCGCGCGGGCATCCGCGGGGTCGGCCCGGCGCGGGATCGGCCCGCCGGACCCCGTCCGGGGTCGGCTCCATCACTCGTACGGGTTGGAGTCGGCCCGAGTTGTGCGGAAACAGGGCGCGCGGGTCGTGGTGGGTCCGTCCTTCGTGGATATCTTCGATCCACCGTCGATCGACCGCCCCGGACAGCCCGGAGCCCGGACAGCCCGGATATACGTCCGCAGCGGTCGGCGGTGTATCGGTTCACGTAACGGATACCCGGACACCCGCATACCCGGACACGCGGATACCCGCTTACCCGGATCCCGGCTTTTACAACAGGTCAATTCCCCGCGCAGCCGACAGGTGGCCCATGAATCTCCGCATGATCGGGATCGGCTCGGTCGTGGTCGCCGCCTCGCTGCTGCCGCTCGTCGCTGTGGCGGGACCGGTGGACGGACTGCTGTGGCCGCGGCCGGAGAGCGCCGGCCGGTTGCCCGTGGGCGACGGCGGGTCGCGGGAACTGTCGCAGGGACCGTCGCGGGAACGGTCGCGGGAACCTCAGTCGGCACAGGCGCCACAGCCGGTACGCGATTCGCACTCCCCGGGGGAGCCTCAGTCGGCGCGGGAGCCGCTTCGGCAGTCGGCCGAACGGGACCCTGTGCGACGGAACGCTGAGCGCGGAGCCCCGGCCCGGCCCGGCTCCCACGCGCAATGTGGGCCGGAACTCGCCTCTCCCGGCGGGGTCGAGGCCCAGACCTGTGTCCTGGCGGAGGGCGGGGACACCTGGGCGCGTACGTACTACCGCAACGCGACGGGCGCGGAATTGAGTTCCGTACTCACGCTGATGGGCCCCGATGGGCACACTCTTCAGATCAACTGCATGGTAGAGGCGGGCGATGAACCAGGTGTCTGTGAGACTCCCCGGATGCATTCCCGTGGCGGTGCGGAAGTGTTTTCCGCTGGTAGAACCGACATGCTCATGACGTATTCGGCGGTCGCGGAGTTCGCGGCGGCAGACGGCTCGGACGAGGCGCCGCTGCTGCTGAGGTCCGGGAGCAACTCCCGTGAGACCGGGGCCCATTGACACTCCGCTGACGGACCGTCGACGCAGCGTGGGCTTTTCTGGTCGCGGAACGAAACACTCCGCAGAAGAAATAGAGACGCCCAGTCGCTGGCGACGGGGGATGCACCAGCGACCGGGCTTCTAGAACGGTAACAAGAGATCTGCGGTTCGCAAATTCGATCTCGGGTATTCGGACAGCGATTCCGCTGTCGATAGAGCGAGTTGTGACTGGGGTCACTCCGTTTTCGGGACCGGGCCCCCGGGCGGGACCGGTCGGCAGCGCCCCGCCGGTCCGCGACCTAACTCAAGGTGACCTGACGGTTGGTGAGACCGCCCCGGGCGCGGCGCTCATCGGCCGAAAGCGGAACGTCACGGCCAAGAGCGTCGGCCAGCCGCTCGGCGAACCGGCCCGCAGGCTTCTCGCACTCCTCGGCACCCATCGCGCTCGGCAGGTCCCAGACCGGGACCATCAGCCCATGCGCCCGGAACGACCCGACGAGCCGGGTCCCCTCACCGAGCGACGTGCTGCCTGCCGCATGCAGCCGGGCCAGCGCATCCAGCAGTTTCTCCTCGGGGTACGGCATCACCCAGCGCAGATGGTTCTTGTCCGGGGCCTCGCACCAGTAGGCGGCGTCGACACCCGAGAGCTTTACGGTGGGGATCGCGGCGGCATTCGCCCGCTCCAGGGAAGCGGCGACCTCGGGGGTGGAACCCTCCGCGGAATCCGGCACCCAGAACTCGAAACCGGAATGAACTTCTGGCTGGAAGACAGCCCCCGGGTCCAGCAGATCCTGCAGCCGCGGACCATCGCCCGGGGTGCGCTCAGCGCCAACCGGATTGCCCGGCTCCGCCGTCAGCGCGCGGTTCAGGGTGGCCGCGAGATCGCGGCTCAGATCGCCGGACGAGGTGTCGTTCTGCAGACCGAGCAGTACGGAGCCGTCGTCGCGGCGGAGCGCGGGCCATGCCATCGGCAGCACGGTCGCCAGGGTCACGGACGGCACACCGTCCGGCAGTCCGCCCTTGAGCGTGAGCGGCACGGTCGCGGCGGGCACCAACTCCCGCAGCGCGACCCAGTCGCATTCACCGGCCAGCCCCTCGAACGGCCGCTGGATCAGCTCGGTCACGGCATGCGCGGCGGCCCGCCCGTGGCACGCCTTGTACCGCCGCCCCGACCCGCACGGGCAGGGCTCACGGGCCCCCACCACGGGCACGGGCTCATGGGTGCCATGGCCACGGGCGCGGTCCTGTGACTGCGGACGAGGCTTCGATGCCTTGGTCTGAGGGCGCTTCTTGGCCATGGTGCGGTTTCTCCCGATAGCGGTGCTGTCTGCGCGGCGGCGCTGTGCTCTGGCGTACCGGGGAGCCTAGCCGTCCCCCGCCCTCGGGGTGGCACGGCTCCCGGGGTCCCCGGGGTGGCAGCTCCGGGACCTGCCGGCACCGCGCCGCACTCCACCCCGTCCCACGCGCTTGCCCTGCCGCGTACTTGCCCCTGCCCGTACTCGGCCTGCCCGTACTTGCACCGACACGCCCACGTCCGACGCGAACCCCCGGACCGGCGGTGCGCCTGGCCGACGGGACCGTAACCATTCGGACCGTGCGTGCCGAACCCGCCGTACGCCCGACTCGTACATCCCGGCCGTTCCCTCGCCGCAGAGCACCACGACAGCCCGCGACGACCGACAGACCGTCACGACAGCCCGCGACGACCGACAGACCGCGATATCAGGGACCCCCACGGCCGGCTGTCACAACAACCCCCCACGGCTCCTCCGGCCCGGACACCTCAGCCGAGGTCGTCGCAGACCTCCGCGAAGTCGAAACCGGGGGCAGTGACGCGCGTAGCAAAATCTTCGCGGTGATGTCCTTCCGTAACGATCACCCACACGGTGACCTCGCCCGCGGCGCTGTCGCGGACGCCCCAGTCCTTCGCCAGCGCGCTGATGATGGTCAGCCCGCGCCCGCCCCGGGCGGTGACCGAGGGCGTGGCGGGAACGGGCCGGGTGGGACCGCCTCCGTCCGTCACCTCGACCGTCAGTCCCCCCGTACCGTCGACGCGCCACGCGGCGCGGACGTTTCCCTCTCCCATCTCCGCGTGCCCCAGCGGTCTGCCGTGCCGGCAGGCATTGCTGAGGAGTTCGGAAAGAATAAGAACTGCATCGTCGACGACCGATTCCGGCACCCCGCTGCGGCGCAATTGCTCGCACATACGATGCCTTGCCTCACCCACGCCCGCAGGGCCATGGGGTACGGCCATGCTCGACGACGTGGGCACCTGCTGTGCCACCACCAACGCCACCCCCGAGACCTCCTTTGCCCCACGCCACCGTGTGAATGCCCCAATGGACTGGACCGGAAACCGTTCGAGCGGAGACCGGTGACGCACTCCTGACGTCCGAGTACGGACCGAACGCGCCGGTGCACTCCCTGTAGTCGAAGCGGCCTGTCGGGCCGTCCGTCAGAGGCGGCCGAGCTGGGTCAGCACCTGCCGCGGCCGGTTGGTGATGATCGCCTCCACGCCGAGCCGGACGCACAGTTCCACATCCTCCGGCTCATTGACCGTCCAGACGTGGACATGGTGTCCGGCCCGGTGCAGCCGGGCGATGTAACCGGGATGATTACGGACGATCCGGATTCCGGGTCCGGCGATCCGCGCCCCTGCGGGCAGCCGCCCGTCACGCAGCCGAGGACTCACGAACTGCATCAGATAAACGGTGGGAATCGTCGGCGCCGCCGCCGCGACCCGGTGCAGCGAGCGGGCGGAGAAGCTCATGATGCGTACGGGCGAATCCTCGGCCGATACCGGCCTCGCGAGCCCGAACCGGTGGAGGAGCTGGAGCAGCCGCTCCTCCACCTGGCCCGCCCAGCGGGTGGGGTGCTTGGTCTCGATGGCCAGCTCGACGCGGCGGCCGGAGTCGGCGACGAGTTCGAGCAGCCGTTCCAGGGTCAGTACGGAGGTGAGGGACGGGTCGCCCCAGTCGGGGCTCTCGGCGGAGTCCTCGTGGCCCTTCCAGGTGCCGAAGTCCAGGGCCGCGAGGTCCGCCAGCTCCAGGGCGGAGACGGCGCCCCGGCCGTTGGATGTGCGATTGACGCGGCGGTCGTGGACACAGACGAGATGGCCGTCGGCGGTGAGGCGCACATCGCATTCGAGGGCGTCGGCGCCGTCGTCGATGGCCTTCATATACGCGGCGAGGGTGTGCTCGGGGGCGTCCTGGGACGCTCCTCGGTGGGCGACGACCTGGATGTTGTGCTGCCGAGCTTGGGTCACCCGCGTCATGGTGTCACCGAGACGGGGAAGGCGTACGCCGGGGGCGGTCGGCGGGCGGGTCCGTCACCCTGAGGGTGCGCCCGTTTTGTCGTAAGTAAGTGATGGCGGAAATATGCACAGGTCCTGCTTACAGTGGCCTGACGAGCAGTGGGAAATGCTGACCGGAGACAAGTGGCACCGGGCGGACGGCCGCCGAGTGATCGCCGATGATCGAAGTGGAACCTGAGGAGAGAGCTGTGAGCACCGAGAACGAGGGCAACGAGGGCATCGCGCAGCCGGCCGCCCCGTCCGTACCTCCTGTGCCGCCGGCGGCTCCTGAAGGAACGCCCGCCCCTGGCCCTGCTTCCGCCCCCGCATCGGCCCCGGCACCCGCCGCGGGTTCCCCGGCCCCGGCACCCGGCCCCGGCCCTGCCCCCGCCCCGGCGCCCGGCCAGGGCGGGCACGTCCACGCGGCACAGGACGGCCCTGGCGGCCCTGGCGGCCCCTACGACCCGGCGGCACCCGGACCCGGGCACCCGCACCGCCCGGATGAGCCCACCGCACCGCAGCCCGGTCCGTTCCCTCCCCCGCCCGCGGCACACCAGCAGGCCGGAGGCTGGCCCCCGCCCCCGCCGGCCGTCCCCTCCTACGCCTCCCACGGCTCCCATGCCTCCCACGGCGGCGACGGCCCCGGCTGGGGCGCCCCGGTCCAGGTGGGCGGCGAGCCCCGGCGCAAGCGGTCCAGCGGACTGGTCGCCGCTGTCCTGGTCGCCGCGCTGGTGGCGGGTGGCGTCGGCGGCGGCATCGGCTACTGGGCGGCCGAGCGCAACGACGACAGCGTCAACTCGACGACGGTCTCGGCGGCGGACACCCCCAAGGACATCAAGCGCGAGCCGGGCACGGTCGCGGCGGTGGCGGCCAAGGCCCTGCCGAGCGTGGTCACCATCGAGGCGAAGGCCCAGTCGGGCGGCGGCGGAGGCGACCTCGGCGGGAGCGGCGAGCCGGAGGGCGGCACGGGCACGGGCACAGGCTTCGTCTACGACCAGGAAGGCCACATCCTCACCAACAACCACGTGGTGGCCTCCGCGGCGGAGAGCGGGACCCTCTCGGTGACCTTCTCCAACGGCAAGCGGTACGACGCCGAGGTCGTCGGCCGGGCCCAGGGCTACGACGTCGCCGTACTGAAGCTGAAGAACGCGCCCACCGGGCTGGCCCCACTCGCGCTGGGCGACTCGGAAAGGGCGGCGGTCGGCGACTCGACGATCGCCATCGGCGCCCCCTTCGGGCTGTCCAACACGGTCACCACCGGCATCATCAGCGCCAAGAACCGCCCGGTCGCCTCCGGCGACGGCTCCAGCAGCAAGAGTTCCTATATGAGCGCCCTCCAGACGGACGCCTCGATCAACCCCGGCAACTCCGGCGGTCCCCTCCTCGACTCGCGCGGCGCGGTCATCGGCATCAACTCCGCGATCCAGTCGACGGGCGGCGGCCTCGGCCAGGCCCAGGCCGGCTCCATCGGCCTCGGCTTCGCGATCCCCATCAACCAGGCGAAGAACGTCGCGGAAGCGCTGATCAAGACGGGCAAGCCGGTCTACCCCGTCATCGGCGCGACCGTCGACATGGCGGGCAAGGGCAGCGGCGCCAAGATCGCCACCGAGGGCGCGGGCGGCACCGCGGCGGTGACCCCGAACGGCCCCGCGGCCAAGGCTGGCCTTAAGGCAGGCGATGTGATCACCGAGTTCAACGGCAAGCCGATCGACAGCGGCCCCACGCTGATCAGCGAGATCTGGAACCACAAGTCGGGCGACAAGGTCAAACTGACCTACGAGCGCGACGGCAAGAAAACAGTCGCCGACATCACCCTGGGCCAGCGCACCGGCGACAGCTGACCTCCCGCGCCTGCCCTGCCCCTCCCGCCGTAACGCTGCTGCGGACCCACCGCCGGGGCCGGTACTCTGTAGGCCGCTCCACGCCGGGTGACCGGCGGGGCGGGGTGGGTTGCCCGAGTGGCCTAAGGGAACGGTCTTGAAAAACGCGAGGCCGTGAAAGCGTCCCAGTCGGCTCGAATCCCACCGCCTCCACAGGTCAGAGACGTACTGGTCAGAAGGGGTGTCCCTCGATAAGGGGCACCTCTTCTGCATGGGGTCTGTCTCACCTTGATCCGGCCTTGTCGCGTTGTGGATCAGTGCGTGTGGACCAGGCGTGGACCAAGAACCGGCGGACCGGAGCCGGGAACTTGCTGGTCAGCGGTCCAATGCGGCCCGAAGCGTGGACCGTACCCAGGACAGCGAAAAGGCGCCATCCCTCCCCACACGGGGGAGGGATGG
>NZ_JBSGUP010000057.1:0-23617 GCF_053607985.1 Streptomyces sp. NPDC055078 | reverse complement strand
GGCGGTGTCGGGCCGGCCACTCGCAACGCCCCTACCCGCGCGTTAAATCGTGCAGTCCCGACGTGACCCCGGAGCGGACCCCGGCCCCAGCCCCGAGGCGCCTGGGGCAAGCCCAGGACCCCGACACCAGAACACCGGCCCAGCCCCGAGCGGCCCCGGGGCAAGCCCAAGACCCCCACACCGGACCCCGACCCCCGCCCCGAAGCACCCGGGTCGGACCCCAGGACCCCGACGCGCGGGGAAATCCGATGTCAGGGCACGTGGCGGCGGGCGCGGAGGGCGAGGGTGAGGGCGAGGACGGATTGGGGGTCGTCGAGGTCGGTGGCGAGGAGTTCGGAGATGCGGGCCAGCCGGTTGTAGAGGGTCTGGCGGTTGAGATGGAGGTCGCGGGCGGTCTCCGCCTTGCGGCCCGCGTGGGTGAGATAGGACTCCAGCGTGGGCAGCAGCGGCGGACGGGAGGTCGCGTCGTGGTCGCGGAGTGGACCGATCGCGCGGTCGACGAAGGCGGCGAGGTCGGGGTGGTCGCGCAGCCGCCACAGCAGCAGGTCCGTATCGAGGCGGCGGGCGTCGTACCAGGGCCGGTCGGCGAGTCCCTGGGCGGCTGTCGCGGTCTCGGCGGCGTGCCGCAGACCCGCCGACGCCGCCGCCCAGCCACCCGCCATGCCGACCACCACAACGGGCGGCTGCGCGCCCGCGCGTTCGAGACCGGCCCGTTCCACCCCGGCGCGCAGCGCCCCGGCGACCCGGTCGGCGACGGCGACCCGCTCGGACTCGGAGCGCAGCCCCAGCAGCAGCGGAACACGGCCCTCCACCGGCCGTACGCCCAGTAGCACCGGCACCCCCAGCGTCGACAGCTCCTGGAGTACGGCGTGCGCCAGGGGCGCCCAGGTGCCCGAGGACGGGGTGATCCGCATGACGACGGGCAGCAGGGGGCCGTCACCGGGCCTGAAGCCGAGGACCCGCGCCTGGGCGGGGGCGTCATCGGCGGTGATGCGCCCCTCGGCGAGGTCGGTGAGGAAGTCGCCCCGGCCCCGGGCCGCGAGTTCCTCCTCCTGGCGTGCCTGCATCAGGACGACCGCGACCAGCCCGGCCGCCCGCTCCGCCGCCATCCGGTGCACCCTGAGCAGCGGGGAGCCCACGGCGGGCAGGACGAGCCGGGCGCGTACGGACGCGGTGCCCCGCCCGCCGCCGGGCACATCGACCAGGACGGTGCCGGCGGGCGGTGACTCCCGGGCGGTCCGCTGGCCGCGCAGCCCTTCCCACACCTGGAGGGGGTCGGCGCCGGCCTGCGCCGATCCGGAGTCGGCGGCGTAGAGGAGCTGTCCGTCGGGGGTCTCCAGAAAGACGGGGTTCGCGGTGAACTCGGCGAGGATGCGCAGGACCTGGGGGACTCCGCCGCCTTCGAGGAGCACCTCCGTACAGCGCCGGTGGACTTCCTCGGCCCGCCGCAGCAGGGCGTAGTGTCCGTTGACGATCTCGGTGTGGATCTCTTCGGTGACGGCGACGAAGGCGACTTCGCGGTGCAGCTGCACCAGGGGCAGCCCGGCGGACCTGGCGGTGTCGACGATCGCGGCGGGCAGCCGGCCGAAGCGCGGGCCGAGTTCCACGACCAGCGCGGAGATGCCCCGGTCGGCGAGCCGGCGCACGAAGGCGCGCTGTTCGGCGGGCCGGCTGCCGAGGCCCATGCCGGTGGTCAGCAGCAGTTCGCCGCCCTTGAGGAGGGAGGCGATGTTCGGTGCCTCGCCGGCGTGCACCCAGCGCACGGTGCGCTGAAGATGTTCGGCCCCGGCGACGACCTCGGGGAGCCCGGAGCGCAGTCCGGGCAGATCCAGGGCCCGTCGCACGGTGATCCCGCTCTGGGGCCCGCCCGGGGTCTCCTCTGTCTCCTCTGACTCCACTGCCTACAGCCTCGCGCTTCACTTGTGCCGGACGGGGCTTCGGAGGCTACCCGCCGGAGGCGTTCTCGCACATCAGCCGGGCGGTCGCGGCCCGTGGCCGTACGCGGGCGGCCGGGTTCTCCCGGACGCGGGCCGACCCGTATGTGCCCGGACGGAGCAGCCGGGCGCCGGTCACGGTCACGTCGAACGGGACCGAGCCGCAACGGGGGCGGTGGGTACCTGCCCGGCTCCTGCGCACCGGGCCGTGGGCGGTGCGTCGGCGGACCCCGCCCGCGGCTCCGTCGGCAGCGGGCAGGACCGGGTGCGCGCACTACCCCCCGTACGCTCCGGAGGCGGTGAGCCGCAGCGCGGTGTCGATCAGCGGGACATGGCTGAACGCCTGGGGGAAGTTCCCGACCTGGCGCTGGAGCTTGGAGTCCCACTCCTCGGCGAGGAGGCCGAGGTCGTTGCGCAGGGCGAGGAGTTTCTCGAAGAGGCGGCGGGCCTCGTCTACGCGGCCGATCATCGCGAGGTCGTCGGCGAGCCAGAAGGAGCAGGCGAGGAAGGCGCCCTCGTCGCCTTCGAGGCCGTCGACGCCGGCGTCCTGGCCGGCGGTGGGGTAGCGCAGGATGAAACCGTCCTCGGTGGACAGTTCGCGCTGGATGGCCTCGATGGTGCCGATGACCCGCTTGTCGTCGGGCGGCAGGAAGCCCATCTGCGGGATGAGCAGCAGGGAGGCGTCCAGTTCCTTGGAGCCGTAGGACTGGGTGAAGGTGTTGCGCTCGGGGTCGTAGCCCTTCTCGCAGACATCGCGGTGGATGGTGTCGCGCAGGTCCTTCCAGCGCTCCAGCGGTCCGTCCGCGTCGCCGGACTCGATGAGCTTGATGGTGCGGTCGACGGCGACCCAGGCCATCACCTTGGAGTGCACGAAGTGGCGGCGGGGGCCGCGGACCTCCCAGATGCCCTCGTCGGGCTGGTCCCAGTGACTCTCCAGGTACCGGATCAGCTTGAGCTGGAGCAGCGAGGCGTAGTCGTTGCGGGCCAGACCGGTCATATGGGCCAGGTGCAGTGCCTCGGTGACCTCGCCGTAGACGTCGAGTTGCAGCTGGTGGGCGGCGCCGTTGCCGACGCGTACGGGGGTCGAGTTCTCGTAGCCGGGCAGCCAGTCCAGCTCGGCCTCGCCCAGCTCCCGCTCCCCGGCGATCCCGTACATGATCTGGAGGTTCTCGGGGTCCCCGGCGACGGCGCGCAGCAGCCATTCGCGCCAGGCGAGGGCCTCGTCGCGGTAGCCGGTGCGCAGCAGGGAGGAGAGGGTGATGGCGGCGTCGCGCAGCCAGGTGTAGCGGTAGTCCCAGTTCCGTACGCCGCCGATGTCCTCGGGCAGTGAGGCGGTGGGTGCCGCGACGATGCCGCCGGTGGGTGCGTAGGTCAGGGCTTTGAGGGTGATGAGCGAGCGGATGACGGCCTCGCGGTAGGGGCCGTGGTACGTGCACTGTTCGACCCAGCCGTGCCAGAACTCCTCCGTCGCCGTCAGCGAGGCTTCCGGCTCGGAGAGCGCGGGCGGACGGTGGTGGGAGGGCTGCCAGCTGATGGTGAAGGCGACGCGTTCGCCGGGGGCGACGGTGAAGTCGGAGTAGGTGGTGAGGTTCTTGCCGTAGGTCTCCGCCTCGGTGTCGAGCCAGACCGAGTCGGGCCCCGCGACGGCGACGGTGCGGCCGTCGACCTTGTGGACCCAGGGCGTGATCCGTCCGTAGGAGAAGCGCATCCGGAGCGCGGAGCGCATCGGCACCCGTCCGCTGACGCCCTCCACGATCCGGATGAGCTGCGGTGCCCCGTCGCGCGGCGGCATGAAGTCCGTCACACGGACGGTGCCGCGCGGTGTGTCCCACTCCGATTCCAGGATCAGGGAGTCACCGCGGTAGCGGCGCCGGTCGGCCGCCGGGGGCTCGGCGTGCGCGGCGTGGGCGGGGCCCAGCCTCCAGAAGCCATGCTCCTCGGTGCCGAGGAGCCCGGCAAAGACAGCATGCGAGTCGAAACGGGGCAGGCACAGCCAGTCGGCCGTGCCGTCCCGGCAGACCAGCGCAGCTGTCTGCATGTCCCCGATGAGTGCGTAATCCTCGATGCGCCCGGCCACGTGCATCTCCAGTCGAACGGCCATGTCCGCCCCGAGGGGCGCTTACTGCGTCAAGGGTCGTTGACGAGCGTGGGGTTCCGGGCCGATGTCGGGGATGTCGCTTTTGGCCTGTGTCGCCCGTCGCCCACCACCCCCCTGCTCGACGCGCTTGGCGCGCCCCTGTGCATTGCTCGGCAAAGCGAGTGTCCGAGCAGGATACGACGCACGAAGGAGATCCGCGTGGCGGTCTCGACAACGTGAGTCCGCCGAACGAGTGAGCCATGGGCGAGGTGCTGGTGAGGTGCCCTGAGACGCCTTTGCGTCACCGGACGATCACCGATTCGCTCGCTGGCCTGTGCACCTTGTACGGCGTGGCCTGCGCGCTCTGTACGTGGGGACCCGCACACCCGGTGCGAGGGCCCGGGCGGGGGGCCGCCGGGCGCGGCGGATCGGCGGCCGGAGCGGTGGTCGCGGGCGGGAGGACCGGTGGCCCGGGCCGGGGAGCGGTGGCCGCGCGGGGGCGGACCGCGCGTACAGCACCGGCGGCGGACCGCACGTACAACACCGGAGGGAACACCGGTCGGATGCCGGCAGGGAACACGGGAACACGGGTCGGATGCCGGCAGGGGAGCACGGGAACACCCGTCGAACGCCGGCCGGGAACACCGGTGGGGAACCGGTGACGCGGGTGCCCCGGGAGGCTCAGGTGAGGGTGCGTGGCCGGAAGCGGTCTCCCGCCGTCGCTGTTACCCTGGTACCCCGTGGACCGGTTGCCGGCCTGTGCAGACAGAGGCTCCGAAACCGCAGCGACGGCACCCCCTGAACAACCGGGAGGGACGCCGGTACGCATCTCATCTCACCTCGCGACCACGGGAGCCCCCTCTTGGCGATGCCGCCCGCTGCTTTTCGAAACAGCACAGCCATGACGACCAAGCACATCTTCGTCACCGGGGGTGTCGCCTCCTCCCTCGGCAAGGGACTCACGGCGTCCAGCCTGGGGGCGCTGCTGAAGGCGCGGGGCCTGCGGGTCACGATGCAGAAGCTCGACCCCTATCTGAACGTCGACCCCGGCACGATGAACCCCTTCCAGCACGGTGAGGTGTTCGTCACCAACGACGGGGCCGAGACCGACCTCGACATCGGCCACTACGAGCGCTTCCTCGATGTGGACCTCGACGGCTCGGCCAATGTCACCACCGGCCAGGTCTATTCCCAGGTGATCGCCAAGGAGCGCCGGGGCGAGTACCTGGGCGACACGGTCCAGGTCATCCCGCATATCACCAACGAGATCAAGAGCCGTATCCGCCGGATGGCGACCGATGACGTCGACGTGGTCATCACCGAGGTCGGCGGCACGGTGGGCGATATCGAGTCGCTGCCGTTCCTGGAGACCGTCCGCCAGGTCAGACACGAGGTCGGCCGGGACAATGTCTTTGTCGTGCACATCTCGCTGCTGCCCTACATCGGACCCTCGGGAGAGCTGAAGACCAAGCCCACCCAGCACTCCGTGGCCGCTCTGCGCAACATCGGTATTCAGCCGGATGCGATCGTGCTGCGCGCGGACCGCGAGGTGCCGGTCGCGATCAAGCGCAAGATCTCGCTGATGTGCGATGTCGACGAGGCGGCGGTCATCGCCTGCCCCGACGCCCCCTCCATCTACGACATCCCCAAGGTCGTGCACACCGAGGGTCTGGACGCCTATGTCGTACGCAAGCTGGATCTGCCCTTCCGCGATGTGGACTGGTCGACCTGGGCCGATCTGCTGGACCGGGTGCACAACCCCGACCACGAGGTCACCGTGGCGCTGGTCGGCAAGTACATCGATCTGCCCGACGCCTATCTGTCGGTGACCGAGGCGCTGCGCGCCGGAGGCTTCGCCAACAAGGCGCGGGTCAAGGTGAAATGGGTCACATCCGACGACTGCAGGACCGCGGCGGGCGCCGCCCGGCAGCTCGGTGACGTCGACGCGGTCTGTATCCCCGGCGGCTTCGGCGACCGGGGAGTGAGCGGCAAGGTCGGCGCGATCCAGTACGCCCGCGAGAACGGGGTCCCGCTGCTGGGCCTGTGTCTGGGCCTGCAGTGCATCGTCATCGAGGCGGCGCGCAATGTCGCCGAGATCCCCGAGGCGAACTCCACCGAGTTCGACGCCGCCACCGCTCACCCGGTGATCTCCACCATGGAGGAGCAGCTCGCCTACGTCGAGGGCGCGGGCGACCTCGGCGGCACCATGCGGCTGGGCCTGTACCCGGCGAAGCTGGCCGAGGGCTCGATCGTCCGCGAGGTCTACGGCGACGAGCCGTATGTCGAGGAGCGCCACCGGCACCGCTACGAGGTGAACAACGCGTACCGCGCCGAGCTGGAGAAGAAGGCGGGCCTGGTGTTCTCCGGGACCAGCCCGGACAACAAGCTCGTCGAGTTCGTCGAGTACCCGCGCGAGGTGCACCCCTATCTCGTCGCCACCCAGGCGCACCCGGAGCTGCGCTCCCGGCCGACCCGGCCGCATCCGCTCTTCGCGGGTCTGGTGAAGGCCGCGGTGGAGCGTGCGTCGCGCGAGCGGGAGCCGGTGGGCGGCACGGCGGCGGGCGGTACGGCGGCGGAGCACACGCCGGGGCGGTGACCGCCAGGCGCTACCGTTGATCGGGGTATGTGCCTTCTGCCGGCGTATACCCCGGTCCGGCGGTGCGGCAGCGGGAGGATCTCTCTATATGGACAGGGCCATGGTCATCAAGGACACCCCCGAGGAGTGGCGCGTCACCGCGACCGCGACTCCGTTCCGGGGCAACAAGACGAGTGTCCGCACCGACGACGTGATCATGCCCGACGGCACCGTCGCGCGCCGCGACTACCAGGTCCACCCGGGCTCGGTCGCGATCCTCGCCCTCGACGAGGACGACCGGGCGGTGGTCCTGCGCCAGTACCGCCACCCCGTGCGCCAGAAACTGTGGGAGATCCCCGCCGGACTGCTGGACGTCCCCGGTGAGAACCCGCTGCACGCCGCCCAGCGCGAGCTGTACGAGGAGGCCCACGTCAAGGCCGAGGACTGGCGGGTGCTCACCGATGTCTACACCACACCCGGCGGCTGCGACGAGGCCGTACGGATCTTCCTCGCCCGCGATCTGTCGGCCGCCGATGGGCGGCGCTTCGAGGTCTCCGAGGAGGAGGCGGACATGGAGCTGGCGCGGGTGCCGCTGATGGATCTCGTCCGGGGCGCGCTCGCCGGAGAGCTGCACAACAACTGTCTCGTCGTCGGCGTACTGGCGGCCACCGCCGCGCTCGCGGGCGACGGCCTCGACGCACTGCGCCCCGCCGGGGCGCCCTGGCCGGCCCGGCCCTTCGAAGCCTGACCCGCCCGTCGAAGCCTGACCCGACCCCTGACCCGCCCTTCGAGGCCGGACCCGCCTTTCGAGACCGTCCTCCGGCGCCCCGCGGGGCCATCCGGGGCTCCTCGCACGGCATCTGTCGGATGATCCTTCGATCCGATTGATCCGATCAGGTGATGTACCGGACGCGCTCCTACCGGTTCGTCGCAGAGAGTGAATTACGCTCGGAACGCCCGTGCGGATTCCCTGCGGGCTCGGCTCGTGCGCGGACTGGACGGGAGCGTGGCCCGTGACGGATCAGGCGGTGGATTCGGTCGGCAGGACCGGCACGCCCGGTGGCCACTTCTTCGGGCGGCAGCGGGAGTTGAAGTCCCTTCAGGCCGATATCGAACGGGCCGGACTCGACACCATCGCGGGCCGCAAGGCCGCCCGCGCCCGGGTCCTTCTGATCGCCGGACGCCCCGGTTCCGGGCGGAGCGCGCTCGCCGGGCGCCTCATCGGCACGATCGCGGGCGACTACCCGGACGGGGTGCTGCGGGCCCGGCTGACCGAGCCCGGCGGACGGCAGGTCCCGACGGAGGAGACGGCCCGCGCGCTGCTCGACGCCCTCGGTGTCGAGGGGCCGCCCGGCGCGGACGGGGACGAGCTGAGCGCGATGGTCCGCGACGCGCTCGCGGGCCGCCGTACGATCCTCTTCCTCGATGACGCCGTCGACGCCGAGCAGGTCGATCCGCTGCTCCCCGACGACGCCGGCGTGCTGGCCGTGGCGGTGTCCCGGGGGCCGCTGACCGGTATCCCCGACGTACGGCCGTGCACGCTCGGCGGCATGGACGCCAAGGCGGCCATCGAACTCCTCGCCACCTTCACCGGATCGGTCCGGATCACCGTCGATCCGCAGGCGGCGGAGACCGTCGCCGAGGAGTGCGGGGGACTGCCCGCGGCGCTGGCCCTGGTCGGCGGCTGGCTGGCGGCCCGGCCGGGGACCTCGGTCGCGGACGTGACGCGGCGGCTGCGGGCCCTGCCCGAGGACAGCGAGCCGCCCAGGGCCGCCCGGCCGCTGGCCCGCGCGTTCCGGCTGGTGTACGGATCCCTGTCGCCGCAGTCCGCCCGGACGCTGCGGCTGCTCGCCCTCGCGCCCGCCGGACTCGCCGACGAGCACACCGCGTCCGCGCTCGGCGGCTGCGCGGTACCCGAGGCCGAGCAGGCGCTGGAGGAGTTCGTGGCCCTCGGTCTGCTGCACCGGGAAGACGACCGGTACCGGGTGCCGGGCGCTCTCGCCCCCCTGCTGAGCGACCGGATGGAAGCCCTCGACAAACCCGCCGAGGTACAGCTCGCCCGCGCCCGGATGCTGGAGCGCGTCGTACGGCAGCTCCAGGCGTGCCGGGGCATCACCGAGCCGGAGGGATCCCCTCCGCGCACGGCGCTCGCCGGGATGCCGCGCGCCCTGCGGTTCGCCGACGCATCGGCCGCCGAGGAGTGGCTGTGCGCCCGGCTGCCCGCGCTGATGGCGTCCGCGCGGGTCGCTGTGGCCGACGGCGATCTGGACACCCTGGCGAGACGGCTGGTGTCCGCGCTGGTCAGAGCGCTGGCCGCGCATCGGGGCACCGAGGCGTCGGCGCCGGAGCTGTATGCGCTGCACCAACTGGTGCTGGGGGTCGCCGAGCGCCGGGAACTGCACCGGGAAGTGGCCGCCGCACTGCTCAATCTCGCCGATCTCGACGCCAGGACCGGGCGCGGCGAGGCCGCGCTGGCCCGTTACCGGGCCGCCCTGGTCGCGGCACGGGCGGCGAACGACCCGTACGCCATCGGTCGCGCGATGGAATCCGTGGGCGGTGCCTATCAGGAGCTGGGGGACTGGCACCGGGCCGCCGACTGGTACGGCCGGGCGCTCGCCCAGCGCCAGACCCGCGACGAGCGCGCGGAGGAGGCACGGCTGTACGGACGGCTCGGCACCGTCCACACCTACGCGGGCCGCTACGGCGAGGCGCTGCGCGACTGGCGCGCGGCGGTCGCGGGCCACCGCAAGGTCGGCGATCTGCCGGCACAGGCCCGCGCGCTGAGCGAAGTGGCGCGGGTCCAGGAGTACGCGGGCAGGCCCGAGGAGTCGCTGGTCACCTGCCGGGATGCGGTGGAGTGGGCACGGCAGGCCGGGGACGACCGGCTCCAGGCGGCCCTCCAGCTGAGACTGGCCGACACCCTCGACCGGCTGGGCGACCCGGCCGCCGCCCGGCTGCACCGGGCCACCGCCGAGCGGCTGCTCACCGAGGACGGCGCCGAGGAGAGCGCTGAGGAGGGCGCTGAGGAGGGCGCCGGGGAGGGCGTCCAGGAAACGGGGACGGCGGCTGCCGCGGAGCCGGCGGGGATGACGGAGCCGGCGGGGATGACGGAGCCGGCGGGGATGACGGAGCCGGCGGGGGTGACGGGGATGACGGGGGCGATCGGGGCGTCAGGGCCGGTGGGGGCAGCGGGCGCCGGAGCCGCAGCAGCCGTGGAAGACACAGCAGATGAAGCGAAGAGGGACAAGCAGGAAGGTTCTACCTACGATATCCGTAGCACTTCGGTCCAAGAATAATGCTTTGTAAGGCTAGACAGCGAGAACTCCTTCATTAGACTGGCTACGCCGCGACTTTCCCGTGGTGTCTCCTGGTGCACCCGTTGCGTCCGGGTATGAATGGAATTACTCCTGTATCCCCTGAGCCAAGGACCGTGATCGACGTGAAGGTCGGCATCCCCCGCGAGGTCAAGAACAACGAGTTCCGGGTGGCGATCACCCCCGCCGGTGTGCACGAGCTGGTGCGCCACGGCCACGAGATCCTCATCGAGCGGCACGCCGGTGTCGGCTCCTCGATCACGGATGACGAGTTCATCGCCGCCGGGGCTCGGATCCTGCCCACCGCCGACGAGGTCTGGGCCGCCGCCGACCTGGTGCTGAAGGTCAAGGAGCCCATCGCCGAGGAGTACCACCGCCTCCGCAAGGACCAGACGCTCTTCACCTATCTGCACCTCGCCGCCTCCCGCGAGTGCACCGATGCCCTGCTGGAGTCCGGCACCACCGCGATCGCCTACGAGACGGTCGAGACCGCGAACCGCCAGCTGCCGCTGCTGGCCCCGATGTCCGAGGTCGCGGGCCGACTGGCCCCCCAGGTCGGCGCCTACCATCTGATGCGCTCGGCCGGCGGCCGGGGAGTGCTGCCCGGCGGTGTCCCCGGCACCCACGCCGGCAAGGCCGTCGTCATCGGCGGCGGGGTCTCCGGCTGGAGCGCCACCCAGATCGCCGTCGGCATGGGCTTCCATGTCACCCTGCTCGACCGGGACATCAATAAACTGCGCGAAGCGGACAAGTTGTTCGGCACCAAGGTGCAGACGATCGTCTCCAACACCTTCGAACTGGAGAAGGCCGTCATCGAGGCCGACCTCGTCATCGGCGCCGTCCTCATCCCCGGCGCGAAGGCACCAAAACTCGTCACCAACGAGCTGGTCGCCAAGATGAAGGCCGGAAGTGTCCTTGTCGACATTGCGATCGATCAGGGCGGCTGCTTCGAGGACTCGCATCCGACCACCCACGCCGAGCCGACCTTCATGGTCCACGACTCGGTCTTCTACTGTGTCGCCAACATGCCGGGCGCGGTGCCCCACACCTCCACCTACGCGCTCACCAACGCCACGCTGCCCTACATCGTGGAGCTGGCGAACCGTGGCTGGGTCGAGGCACTGCGCCGTGACGCCGCGCTCGCGCTGGGCCTCAACACCCATGACGGCCAGGTCGTTTACCGTTCCGTGGCCGAGGCGCACGGGCTGCCGCACGTCGAGCTGGGCGCCCTCATCGGCTGACGGCCGACGCCTTTCGTCAACATCGTGCCCCCGGCCGGATCTTGCCAAGCGAGGTCCGGCCGGAGGTGTCCCACCCCCTCGGGGGGCGCGTTCAACTCCGCCTCGAACGTGACGCTTCAACCGATTCGCGCACCCCCGGAACCGGCGCCCGAAGACGCGCCGGGACGGCCCCGCACCCTTGACAGAAGGGTGTTCCGTTGCCGACACATAGGGCTGGGTCCGGTGGATTGTGTTGCTGCGGAGCGGTGACACGCCATAGAGTCGCCAACCGTCGGCATGGTGCCACGCTGACCTATCGATAAAGATTCCTGGTCACATCCAAGGAGGTAAGACGACTTGTGAATGAGTCGACAATTACTCCCGGGGGTGGTCAAGCGGGAACGCATGCGCGGGGCCAGAGCCCGTTGTCCGGTCGTGAGGCTGTCGGCTCCGTCGGTTCCCTCGTGGTACGGACCTTCGCGACACGCCAGGACACCACGCACATGACGACAGCCCACACGATGAAGATGACGGACGGCCAACACGTGAACGCCATGGCCGGCAACGGGAGTGGCCGAGAGTCCACCCATTTCGCCGCCTACGAGGAAGTCCCCGAGGGTCACTTCTACGACCCCGACGCCGAATACGAGCCCGATCCCGAGTACGCGGCCACCCTTGCCCCCGACGCCGCGCGCCAGCGCCGTGAGCGGATCGGCCCCACCGGGCGGCCCCTGCCGTACTTCCCCATCCCGGGTCCGCTGACCGATCACGGTCCCGCGAAGATCATCGCGATGTGCAACCAGAAGGGCGGCGTCGGCAAGACGACGTCGACCATCAATCTGGGCGCCGCGCTCGCGGAGTACGGACGGCGGGTCCTGCTCGTCGACTTCGACCCTCAGGGAGCCCTGTCGGTCGGCCTCGGCGTGAACCCGATGGAACTGGACCTCACCGTCTACAACCTGCTCATGGAGCGGGGCATGGCGGCGGACGAGGTGCTCCTGAAGACCGCCGTGCCCAATATGGACCTGCTGCCGAGCAATATCGACCTCTCGGCGGCCGAGGTGCAGTTGGTGAGCGAGGTCGCGCGCGAGTCGACGCTCCAGCGGGCGCTGAAGCCGCTGATGTCGGACTACGACTACATCGTGATCGACTGCCAGCCTTCGCTGGGGCTGCTCACGGTCAACGCCCTGACCGCCGCGCACAAGGTGATCGTCCCCCTGGAGTGCGAGTTCTTCGCGCTGCGCGGGGTGGCGCTGCTCACCGAGACGATCGAGAAGGTCCAGGAACGGCTGAATCCCGACCTGGAACTGGACGGCATCCTCGCCACGATGTACGACTCCCGCACGGTGCACAGCCGCGAGGTGCTCGCGCGGGTGGTCGAGGCGTTCGACGAACACGTCTACCACACCGTGATCGGGCGCACGGTGCGCTTCCCGGAGACCACGGTCGCCGGTGAGCCGATCACCACGTACGCGTCGAATTCGGTCGGCGCCGCCGCCTACCGTCAGCTCGCCAGGGAGGTGCTCGCCCGGTGTCACGCCGAGTGAGTCTGCCCGGGGCCGACGAACTGTTCCGTACGACCGGGGGTATGGCACTCCAGTCGTCCGCGCCCCGCAGGCAGTCGAACGGGGAGCAGAGGGTTCCGGCGCCCGCGGGGGAGAGCGATCCCCTTAAGGGCGGCGAGGGCCACGATTCCCCCGCCGGGTCCCAGGAGCACTCGGCGGCGGAGGCGGACGGTGCCGGTGAGGGCCGCAGCCGGGGCGAGGAGGCCGCGGCACAGGCCCAGACCCCCGCTGGGAAGGCCCGGCGCTCCCAGGCCCCTCAGGAGGCCGCTGGGGCACCAGGACGCCGTGGTCGGGGCCGGGGTGCCAACCGGCGGCCGAGCGGCCGGGAGCGGCACGACGAGAAGATCACGGTCTATGTCTCGGCCGAAGAGCTGATGGACCTCGAACACGCGCGGCTGGTGCTGCGCGGGGAGCACGGGCTCGCGGTGGACCGCGGGCGGATCGTGCGCGAGGCGGTCGCGGTGGTGCTCGCGGATCTGGAACAGCGGGGCGACGCGAGCATTCTCGTCCGCCGTCTGCGCGGTCGCTGAGGGTAGCCTGCGCGCTGCCCCTGCTGCACTTCTGCACTTCTTTGGAATGCCCTTGACACCGGCCGACTCGCCTGGCCCCGCCCGCCCGCCCCGCCGCGCGCTGGGCAGGGGCGCGGAGCCGCTTCCGGCGGTCCGGCGAGGGCAGGAACCTTCCCTCACTCCGCCCGGCCCCGACGCGGACGCCGGGCCGAGCCGGGCCGACACCCCGGGGCCCGGGTCCGTCGAGCCGCCCGCGACCCCCTCGGAAGAGCCGGATGTTCCGGAGCAAGCGGAGCAACCGGAACAGATGGAGCAGCCGGAGGGACCGGAGCAGCCGGAGGGACCGGAAGCGTCCGCCGAGCCGGTCGCGGAGGTTCCCGCCAGTGCGTCGCCCGGGGACACCGGGGCGGCGGCAGCCGCCGACGACGGGCGGTTCACCGTTCGGCTCGCGAACTTCGAGGGCCCGTTCGATCTGCTGCTCCAGCTCATCGCCAAGCACAAGCTCGATGTGACCGAAGTCGCACTGTCCCGGGTCACCGATGAGTTCATGACGTACATCCGTGCCATGGGAGACGACTGGGACCTCGACCAGACCACCGAGTTCCTCGTTGTCGCCGCCACCCTGCTCGACCTCAAGGCCGCCCGGCTGCTGCCCGCCGCCGAGGTCGAGGACGAGGCCGACCTCGCGCTGCTCGAAGCGCGCGATCTGCTGTTCGCGCGGCTGCTCCAGTACCGCGCGTACAAGGAGATCGCCGAGATCCTCAGCGCCCGGCTGGACGCCGAGGCCCGGCGCTACCCGCGCACCGTCGGGCTCGAACCGCACCACGCCGAGCTGCTGCCCGAAGTGGTGATCAGCATCGGGGCCGAGGGGTTCGCCCGGCTCGCCGTGAAGGCGATGCAGCCCAGAGCCAGACCGCAGGTGTACGTCGATCACATCCACGCCCCCCTGGTGAGCGTGCGGGAACAGGGCGAGATCGTCGTCGCCCTGCTGCGGCGGCGCGGCCGGATCGGCTTCCAGGAGCTGGTGGCCGACGCGGAGGACACACTCACCGTCGTCGCGCGCTTCCTCGCCCTGCTGGAGCTGTACCGGGACAAGGCGGTCGCCCTCGAACAGGAGGACGCCCTCGGTGAACTCCTGGTCACCTGGACCGGCGGCGAGGGCGACACAGAGGTCACGGTCACCGACGAGTTCGACCGTCCCCCTGAGGCCGTACGGGAGGATTCCCGGCAGCCCGGCGACCCCGAGGGCGACCCGGCGGGCCCCGGTGGCTCCCGTAGCGGCTCCGGCACCGGCCCGTCCACCGGCCCGCGCACCGGTCACCCCGCAGCCCTCGACATCGCAGGCGCCCACACCGCAGGCCCCGACATCGCAGAGGAGAAGGCGTGAGCGATCTCAAGCCCGCCCTCGAAGCCGTACTGATGGTCGTCGACGAGCCGGCCACCGAGGAGCATCTCGCCAAGGTCCTGGAGCGGCCCCGGCGGGCGGTGGCCGACGCCCTGCGCGAGCTGGCCGATGAGTACACGGCCCAGGGCAGGGGCTTCGAGCTGCGGCTCGTCGCGGGCGGCTGGCGGTTCTACTCCAGGCCCGAGCACGCCGGGTCGGTCGAGCGCTTCGTACTCGACGGCCAGCAGGCCCGGCTCACCCAGGCCGCCCTGGAGACTCTCGCGGTCGTCGCCTACCGGCAGCCGGTCAGCCGCTCACGCGTCTCCGCCGTACGCGGAGTGAACTGCGACGGCGTGATGCGCACCCTCCTCCAGCGCGGTCTGGTCGAGGAGGCGGGCGCGGAACCCGAAACAGGTGCGATCCTGTACAGGACGACGAACTACTTTCTGGAGCGGATGGGCCTGCGCGGTCTGGACGAGCTGCCGGAGCTGGCGCCCTTCCTCCCCGAGGCCGAGGCGATCGAAGCCGAGACGGCTGAGGCGCAGGAAGGTGTTCCGTCGTTCGATCCGGACGCTCCGGACTCAGACGCGAATGACAAGACGACGGAACTTTGATGCGAAGCAGCGGCAGGAACAGCAGCGGGAACAGCGGCGGGCGCGGTAACCACCGCGGCGCGGGCGGTGGCCGCGACGACAGGCAGAAGCGCGCGGGCAGGCCCCGTCCCGAGGAGCGCCGCTACGACGTGGGCGGTTCCCCGTCCGACGGGCCGAGGTCCGGCGGTGGCCCGTCCGGCAGGTCCGGTGGTGGCCCGTCCGGCAGGTCGGGCGGTTCCTCGTCCGGCGGGTCCAGGTCCGGCGGCGCCGGGTCGGGCGGCCCGCGCTCCGGCAGGTCCGGTGGGGCTCCGTCCGGCAGGTCCGGAGGCGGCGCGTCCGGTGGCCAGCGGTCCGACGGTCCGCGCTCCGGTGGCCAGCGGCCCGACGGTCCGCGCTCAGGTGGTCCGCGCTCGGACGGTCCGCGCTGGGACGGGCCGCGCTCGGACGGGCCCGCCAGGGGCCGTGGGGCGGCGGCGCGCGGCGGTGCCAAGGGCGGACCGAAGCAGTCCCCCAAGCAGCCGCCCAGGGGCGGCAGGTCCGTTCCGGCCCGCTCCCGCGAGTACGACGCCCGTACCGAGGAGCGCAACCGGGAGCGGTACGCCGACCGGCCGCAGGTCTCCCCGCCCAAGACCTTCCCGGGCGCCGAGCAGGAGGGCGAGCGGCTCCAGAAGGTGCTGGCCAGGGCCGGGATGGGCTCCCGCCGGGCCTGTGAGGAGATGATCGACCAGGCCAGGGTCGAGGTGAACGGCCGGATCGTCACCGAGCAGGGGCTGCGGGTGGACCCGGAGCACGACGAGATCAAGGTCGACGGGCTGACCGTGGCGACCCAGTCGTATCTCTTCTTCGCGCTGAACAAGCCCGCGGGTGTCGTCTCCACCATGGAGGACCCCGACGGCCGACAGTGCCTCGGAGACTATGTCACCAACCGGGAGACCCGGCTCTTCCACGTCGGCCGGCTCGACACCGAGACCGAGGGTGTCATCCTGCTCACCAACCACGGCGAGCTGGCGCACCGGCTCACCCACCCCAAGTACGGCGTGAAGAAGACGTATCTCGCCGCCATCCAGGGCCCGCTGCCGCGCGACCTCGGCAAGCGGCTCAAGGACGGCATCCAGCTGGAGGACGGCTACGCCCGCGCCGACCACTTCCGGGTCGTGGAGAACACCGGCAAGAACTATCTGGTCGAGGTCACCCTCCACGAGGGCCGCAAGCACATCGTGCGCCGGATGCTCGCCGAGGCGGGCTACCCCGTCGACAAGCTCGTACGGACCTCGTTCGGATCGATCGGGCTCGGCGACCAGAAGTCCGGCTGGCTGCGGCGGCTCACCAACACCGAGGTCGGCATGCTGATGAAGGACGTCGGTCTTTAGACGCCTTTAGACGCCTTTAGGCGTCTTCAGGCGCCATTAGGCCCGTGGAGAGCGCCCGCGATACACCTCGGGAACCGAAGAAGCCCACGGCGGTCGACGCCGTGGGCTTCCCGCGTCCTATGCCCGCATCTTGTGCCCACGTCTCGTGCCCGAGTCTTGTGCGATCCGCGACAACCCTTTTATAGTCAGTATGACTATTAAGGAGGCGGGCGTGAGCCTCGCGGACGTACTGGACCCCTTGCAGCAGCCGCTGTTCACCGTGCTCGACACCCCGGTCAGCTGGACCGAGGTCCTCGGATTCGGCAGCGGCGCGCTCTGTGTCTGGCTCGTCGCCCGGCAGCACCTGGCCAACTGGCCCGTCGGTATCGCCAACAACCTCTTCTTCGTGCTGCTCTTCACCCAGGCCGGTCTGTACGCCGACGCCGGTCTGCAGGTCGTCTTCATCAGCCTCGCCGCCTACGGCTGGTGGACCTGGACCCACGGAGGCGGACCGGGCTCAAGCCGGCTCCCGGTGCGGCGCACCACCCGCACCGAGTGGAGCTGGCTGCTGGTGGCGGGGGCGCTGGGGACCGTCGCGATCACGCTTCTGCTGGACCGGGCCACCGATTCGACCGTCCCCTTCTGGGACGCGCTCACCACCGCCCTGTCGCTGATGGCGACCTATGGGCAGTGCCGGAAGCGGCTGGAGTCCTGGTGGCTGTGGATCGCGGCCGATGTGGCCTATGTCCCGCTGTACGCGCACAAGGGGCTGTATCTGACCGCCCTGCTGTATGTGGGATTCATGACCCTGTGCGTGATCGGACTGCGCAACTGGTCGCGGGACGCCGGCGCCCGCCGGACATCCGCCGAGGTGGCCGAGGTGACCGTATGACGCCCTACCGGCACGGACTCGTCCTCGGGAAGTTCTATCCGCCGCACGCCGGGCACCACCATCTCGTGGCGACCGCCGCCGACCGCTGCGAGCTGCTGACGGTCCTGGTGTGCGCCGCTTCCGTGGAGTCGATCCCGCTCGCCGACCGGGTCGCCTGGATGCGCGAGGTGCACCCCGGCGTCCGGGTCGTGGGCGCCGTCGACGACATCCCGATGGATGTGCACGACCCGGCGGTCTGGGACGCCCATATGGCCGTCTTCCGCGCGGCCGTGCCCGAGCAGGTCGACGCCGTGTTCACCTCCGAGGCGTACGGGGGCGAACTGGGCCGCCGCTTCGGCGCGGACTCCGTGAGCGTCGACCCCGGGCGGAGCCTGTTCCCGGTCTCCGGGACCGCCGTGCGCAAGGACCCGGTGGGCTGCTGGGACTTTCTGCGGCGGCCCGTGCGCGCGGCGCTCACCCGGCGGGTGGTCGTCCTCGGCGCGGAGTCCACGGGCACCACGACGATGGCACGGGCGCTGACCGAGCACTACCGGCGCCGGGGCGGGGTCTGGGCCAGGACCCGCTGTGTACCGGAGTACGGGCGGGAGTTCAGCGAACACAAGCTCGCCCGGCTGCGGGCCGAGCGCCCCAGGGCCGACTGGGCCGATGTGTCGTTCGCGCCGGAGGACTTCCCGGTGATCGCCCGGCGGCAGTCCGAGCTGGAGGAGGAGGCCGCGCGGACCGGTTCGCCGGTGCTGTTCTGCGACACGGACGCGTTCGCGACGACGATCTGGCACGAACGCTATCTGGGCGGCCCGAACGACGAGGTGGCGCGCATCGCCGCCCGGGGCAGGCAGCATCTGTGGCTGCTCACCGACCACGAGGGAGTCGCCTTCGAGGACGACGGACTGAGGGACGGGGAGCAGCTGCGGCCCTGGATGACCGGCCGGTTCGCAGCCGAACTCGCCCGCACCGGACGGCGGACCGTCGCCCTCACCGGGCCGCACCAGCGGCGGCTCGCCACCGCGGTCGCCGCCGTCGACGACCTGCTCGGCGAGGGCTGGGGCCTCGCCGAGCCGCTGCCGGATCTCTCCGAACGCCGTTGACACGGGAAGGGCGGACCACGGGGAACATGCGGGACACGCACGACGCACCGAGCACGCACGACGCACCGAGCACACACGACGAACAGAGCACACACGACGAACGGGGCGGGCCGGGCGTACGGGCGGGGATCGAACCGGGCGGGCCGCCCGTGCGGGACCACGGCCGTCCTGGCGGGCCGGGCGTACGGGAAGGGGCCGGGCCGGACGGCGTGCCGGACTACGACCCGCGCGCCTTCCCGCCCTTCGCGGTCACCGTCGACCTCGCCGTCTTCACGGTCCGCGAGGGGCAGCTGCACGTCCTCCTCGTCCAGCGCGGCGAGGAGCCGTTCAAGGGCGCGTGGGCGCTGCCGGGAGGCTTCGTACGCCCCGATGAGTCCGCGGAGAGGGCCGCCCGCCGTGAACTGGCCGAGGAGACCGGGCTGTCCCGGCGGACCGTCGGGCACCTCCAGCCGGAACAGCTGCGGACCTACAGCGAACCGGACCGCGACCCGAGGATGCGGGTGGTGTCCGTCGCCTACACCGCCCTGCTGCCGGATCTGCCCGAACCGCGCGGCGGAGGGGACGCCGCCCACGCCCAGTGGGTACCCCTCGGCGCCGCGGCCCCCCTCGCGTTCGACCACGACGCGATCCTCGCCGACGCGCACGACCGCGTCGGCGCCAAGCTCGAATACACCTGTCTCGCCACCAGCTTCTGCCCCGCCGAGTTCACGCTCGGCGAGCTGCAACAGGTGTACGAGACGGTGTGGGGCGTCGAACTCGACCGCCCCAACTTCCGGCGGAAGGTCCTCGCCACGCCCGGCTTCGTCGAGGCAGTCGAGGGCCCGCCGCGCCGCACCGGCGGCCGGGGCAAACCGGCCGCGCTCTACCGGGCGGGAGCCGCGTCCGCTCTGCACCCACCACTTCTGCGACCGGAAGGACGGCAGCCATGACCACGCTCAGGACCACGAGGACCCTCACCAAGCAGGCCGCCACCGGCTCGCTCATCGGGCTGGCGCTCGGGGACGCGATGGGCTTCCCCACGGAGTTCAACGACGTACCGCAGATCCTCGCCAAGTGCGGCCCCTGGCGGGAGATGGAACTGCCCCGGCCCGCGTGCGTCACCGACGACACCCAGATGACGCTCGCCGTGGCCCGCGGCATCCGTACGGCCATGGACCGGGGGCTGCTCGACGCCTTCCGGCTCACCCAGCCGCTGCGGGACGAGTTCACCGCCTGGTACCACGACCCCGAGAACAACCGCGCCCCCGGCCGCACCTGTCTGACCGCCTGTGGGCTGCTCGACGACGACCTGCTGCCGTGGACCCGGGCCAGCCAGCTCGGCTCCAAGGGCTGCGGCGCCAATATGCGTGTCGCGCCGGTCGGACTCGTCCCGGGGCTGAGCGAGCAGCAGCGGGCGGGCGCCGCCCAGTTGCAGTCCGCCCTCACCCACGGCCACCCCACCGCGCTCGCGGCGAGCGATCTGACGGCCCGTGCGGTGTTTCTGCTGGCCCGGGGCGCGGAGCCGATGGGGCTCGTCGGCCGGCTGCGTTCGTACGCGTACGAGAACCGCAGCCGCTACTACCAGCGCTGGCTCGGCGATCTGTGGAGCTATGCCCACGACGCGACCCCGCAGGCGTTCATCGCCCGGGGCTGGGACGAGTGCCTGGGGGCCCTGGACCGGGTGGCGACAGCGCTGCGCACGCCCGCCCCGGAGACCGACCCGTGTCTGACGACCGGCGACGGCTGGGTCGCGGAGGAGGCCCTCGCCACAGCGCTCCAGTGCTTTCTGCTCTTCCCCGACGAGCCCGCCCTCGCCCTGCGCCGGGCCGCCTGCACCCGGGGCGACTCGGACTCCATCGCCGCGCTGACGGGCGCGCTCGCGGGGGCCCATCTGGGCGCCGGGGCCTGGCCCAAGGAGTGGGCGGAGCGGATCGAGTACCGCAGCGATCTGATGTCCCTGGGAGCGCTCTGGGACTCCTGAACCGCGTGAACCTGTTGGCACCCATGTAAAGCTGTTTGAAGCCGTTTGGAGCTGTTTGAACCCGCTTGCGGCTCCGGATCACCCTCCCGGCGGGGATCACGGCCGCTCGGGGAGCCCCCGGAGCCCTTCGGCACCCGCGTACGGGTCCGACCGCAGCGCCGACGCGCGCCGGACCCGGAACAGGAAGTCCTCGACCCTGGCGTGGTCGGCCTCCGCGGGGAGCGGGCTGCGGACCGCCGCCGACTCCGCCTCGTCGGCGGCGCGCGCCATCCAGGACTCGACCTCGCCCCAGGAGGTCTCCCCGCGCCTGACCGCCAGGAGCCGTTCGCGGTCCTCGCCCACGTCGAGGACGAGTTCTCCCGTACGCAGCAGACGGCCGCAGGACATCAGCAGCCGCAGCAGATGCATCGCGTGCTTCCAGCGGGGCGTGCCGTGCTGCCGGATGTCCGAATCCAGCTTTCGGCGCTGGCCCCGCGCGTAGCGGACGAACGTCTCATGGGCCCTGCGGGACAGGAACGCGCCCCTCAGGGCGAGCAGTTCACGGCCGGTGGCGTCCACGCGTTCGACGAGAGGGGAGTGCAGACACTCCAGGACATTGGGGTTCGCCCGCAGAGCGAGTTCACAGAACCGCTCCAGCTCCCAGGAGAACCGCTCGCTGTCCGGGCCGTCGATATGCGCCGGCGGCTTGCCGAAGCGCCAGTAGAGCGGGGTGGGTGCCACGAAGACGCCACGGCGGTCGGTGTCGCTGTCCTCGGTGGCGAGGCCGAAGGCCCGCGAACCCATCACACAGGAGTAGACCGTGTGGTCGCGCACCAGTTGTTCCGGGGTCATCACCGGTTCGTCCGGGGTCATGCCGCACAGGCTATGCGAGCAGGATCGTGTCCCCGGCGACGGTGATCTGCTCCCGCGGCAGCGGGCGGGTGGCGGGGCCATTGGCCACCGACGCGTCCGCCACCCGGAACCGGCTGCCGTGGCAGGGGCAGTCGATGGTGCCGTCCGCGACCTTGTTCACCGTGCAGCCCTGATGGGTGCAGACGGCGGAGAACGCCTTGAACTGGCCCGCCACCGGCTGTGTCACCACCACCTTCGGCTCGGGGAACACCTTTCCGCCGCCCACCGGGATCTCGGACGTCCTCGCCAGGAGCCGGCCCGGGGACGCGGGTGTGGACGGCGGGCCGGTCCCGGGCTCCGTCGTGGCCGACCCGGGCTCCGTGGTCGCCGGTACGGGGGTGGCCGTCCGTTCCGGGGCCGGTCCGTCACCGCCCCCGCCGCACCCCGCCACCAGGGCGGCGGCGCCCGTCGCGCCCGCCGTCAGCAGTGTCCGCCGCCGTGCGTCCATGGCCGGTCTCCCTCGCTCGTGCCGCCTTCTCCTCCGTATCCTGACGCCCGCGCCCCGTCGGCAGAAGCAACCGGGCGACGCGCGCCGCCAAGTGGCGGGGTGGCCCGGTCCGGGTGACATTGGCCGTGACCGGAGTCCGTGGCAGCCGTCGCCCGCCGTCGCCTGTGGTCGCCTGTGGTCGCCCGCCGTCTCGGAGGGCGGTCGCGGCGGCCCGGCCCCCGGGTATCTGGCTACGCTGAACGGAGCATTCGCACACCGGTACCGCGTTGGGTACCGCATCCGGTACCCGCACCGGGGCGACACCGAGGAGACCGAGGAGTACACGACGTGGCGGTACGAGCGGTCCGGGGCGCCGTCCAGCTGGAGCGGGACGACGCCGGGGAGATGGACGAGCGGGTCGGGGCGCTGATCACCGCCGTGCTGGAGCGGAACGCCCTCGTCGCCGACGACGTCATCAGCGTCTGGTTCACGGCCACGCCCGACCTCCACAGCGACTTCCCGGCCGCCGCGGCCCGCAGGCTCGGCATCGTCGACGTACCGCTGATCTGCGCCCAGGAGATGGACGTCCTGGGCGCGATGCCCCGAGTCGTACGGATACTCGCCCATATCGAATCCGGTCTCGACCGGGCCGAGATCACCCATGTGTACCTCGGTGCCGCCGCCGCTCTGCGCAAGGACATCGCCCAGTGAGACGCAAGGACATCGCCCAGTGAGAACCGCCGTCGTCATCGGAACCGGCCTGATCGGCACCTCGGCCGCACTCGCGCTCGCGGGCCGTGGCGTCACCGTCCATCTCGTCGACCACGACCCGGAGCGCGCCCGTACCGCCGCCGCGCTCGGCGCGGGCACGGACGAGCCGCCCGAGGGTCCCGTCGACCTGGCGATCGTCGCCGTGCCCCCGGCGCATGTCGCGGGCGCCCTCGCCGTCGCCATGCGGGCGGGGACCGCCCGGGGGTATCTCGATGTGGCCAGCGTCAAGGCCGGCCCCCGGCGCGAGCTGGAGGCCCTCGACCTGGACCTCTCCGCCTACATCGGTACGCACCCGATGTCCGGGAAGGAGCGCTCGGGCCCGCTCGCCGCGACCGCCGATCTCTTCGAGGGGCGGCCGTGGGTGCTCACCCCCACCCGCGACACCGACACCGAGGTCCTCAACCTCGCCCTCGAACTGGTCGCGCTCTGCCGCGCCGTCCCCGTCGTCATGGCCGCCGACGCCCACGACCGGGCCGTCGCCGTCGTGTCGCACACCCCCCAGCTGATCTCCTCCATGGTCGCCGCCCGGCTGCGCGAGGCCGACGACACCGCCGTACGCCTGTGCGGCCAGGGCATCCGCGATGTCACCCGGATCGCCGCCTCCGACCCCCGGATGTGGGTCGAGATCCTCTCCGCCAACCCGGGACCGGTGGCCGATGTGCTGTCCGGGGTCGCGGCCGACCTGGACGAGACGGTCCAGGCGCTGCGGTCGCTCCAGTCCGCCGACGAGTCCAAGCGCCGGGACGGCGTCCAGGGCATCGAGGACGTCCTGCGCCGCGGCAACGAGGGCCGCACCCGGATCCCCGGCAAGCACGGTGCCGCACCGGCCTCGTACGACATCGTCGCCGTTCTCATCAGCGACCAGCCCGGCGAGCTGGCCCGCATCTTCGCGGACGCGGGCCGCGCGGGGGTCAATATCGAGGACGTCCGTATCGAGCACGCGACGGGGCAGCAGGCGGGGCTGGTGCAGCTGATGGTGGAGCCCGCGGCGGCGACGATCCTGACCGCCGCGCTCCGCGAACGCGGCTGGTCGATCCGCCAGTAGCCCGCGCCGCTCACGGGGCCCAGGGC